>CAZBAO010000001.1:0-21930 GCA_964490085.1 uncultured Eubacteriales bacterium
AATTCCGCTTTTAAACAGTTGAGGATCTTACCGCGGACGGGAATGACCGCCTGAAATTCCGAGTTGCGCGCCTGAATACACGCGCCCATAGCGGATTTACCCTCCACGATGAACAGCTCGCGCTGAGAAACGTCGCGGGTTCTGCAATCCACGAAGCCCGGCACGCGGGACGCGAGATCGTTGCCCGATTGCAGGGTCTTTTTAAGGTTTAAGCGGGTGGTCTCCGCCTTTTCACGGCTGCGCTTGTTGATGAGCACCTGATCGCACATGCGGTCGGCTTCGGCTTTGTTTTCGAGAAAATAGGCTTCCAGACGGTCTTTGAGGAATTTCGTCATGGCTTCCTGAATAAAGGTGTTAGTGATCGCCTTTTTGGTCTGGTTCTCGTACGAGGTCTGCGTGGAGAAGGACGACGACACCAGCACCAAGCAGTCCTGCACGTCCTGGAACGTGATCTTGCTTTCGTTTTTCAGATACTTGCCGCTTTGCTTTAAATACGCGTCGATCTGCGACACGAACGCCGAGCGCACCGCTTTTTCCGGTGCGCCGCCGTGCTCCAGCCAGCTGGAGTTGTGGTAGTATTCAAGCAGATTGATCTTGTTCGAGATGCACATCGCCACGTTGAACTTGACCTTGTACTCGTCCTTGTCCGCGCGGTCGCGGCCGCGGCGCTCCGCCGTCCACACCTGCACGTCGGTCATGGCATCCTCGCCGACGAGCTCGGCAACGTAATCCGCGATGCCGTTTTGGTACACGAATTCTTTCGTGTCAAAGCTTCTGCCCTTCTGGTCACGCAGGACAAACAGCAGGTTCGGGTTGACGATCGCCTGCCGTTTGATGATATCCTCAAAATACGTGATCGGCACCGCGGTGTCGGTGAATACCTCGCGGTCGGGCTTCCAACGGATGGTGGTGCCGGTATCGCGTTTCGTATACGGCTCCCTTTGCAGGCCGCCGACGTTCTCGCCCTTTTCAAAATGCAGGGTGTAGCGAAAGCCGTCGCGGCGCACCTCGACGTCCATATACTCGGACGAATACTGCGTGGCACACGCGCCCAGACCGTTGAGTCCGAGCGAGAACTCGTAGTTTTCGCCGCCGTTGGTGTTGTATTTACCGCCCGCGTACAGCTCACAGAAAACGAGCTCCCAGTTGTAGCGGTCTTCTTTTTGGTTGAAATCCACGGGGATACCGCGGCCGAAGTCCTGCACCTCAATGGAGCCGTCCTCAAACCGCGTGGTGACGATCTTGTTGCCGTGTCCCTCGCGCGCTTCGTCGATGGAGTTGGACAGGATCTCAAACACCGCGTGCTGACAGCCTTCCAGTCCGTCCGAGCCGAAGATGACCGCCGGACGCTTGCGCACGCGGTCGGCACCCTTGAGCGAGGATATGCTTTCGTTATCGTAGCTTGGCTTTTTCGTTGCCATGTTTTTCTCCTTCAATATTTAGAGTCATATATGTTCTATTTTATACCATATATAGCGCTTTCGTCAAGTTTGAAATTTCTGCGGTGAAAAGTTGTCGAATTTCAAAAAAATTCATAGACTCCGGTCGTATTTCGTTGTATAATAAGTGGTATTCCGAAAGAAAGGGGGAGTCGAGCGATGGCCGGTGTCACACTGGAGCAACGGATCGAAGAAGAAGCCGAACGCCAGCGTACCTTGCAGCGGCAGCGCAGGCAGTGCCGTCGCCGTGCACCGCAGTGGCTTCCCTTTGCGTTGGACGTCGTGATCGCCGGTGCGCTGCTGTGCGCGTTTGCGCTGTTTCATCACGTGATCCCGTTCTCGCTTGACACTCCGGAGCCGATCGTCCCCCCCGTCACCGACGGGGATACCGAAGAACCGGATACCGACGGCGGCATCTCCGCCCCGTTCACCGCCGAGGTCGTCAAGACCGACAGCTCGTACACCGGCCCCAACATCGCCGTCACGGTGGAACAGCGCACCTTGGGTGAGGGTGACGAGCTCGTCACCTATTACGTGGCGGACGTCTACGTAAATTCGATCGACTGCTTCCGCACCGCGTTTGCAAAGGACACCTTCGGGAAGAACATTAAGGAGGGCGTACTGTCCATTGCCGAACGCCACAACGCGATCCTCGCCACTTCGGGCGATTACTACGGCATGAACGCATCCCGCACGGTGATCCGCAACGGCACGCTGTACCGTCAGTCCGCCAACGACGGCGACGTGTGCGTGCTGTACCGTGACGGTACCATGAAGATCTTTTACGACGGCGAAGCCTTTGACGCCGCCGCTGAGACGGAAAACGGCGCGTGGCAGGCATGGAGCTTCGGGCCGTCACTGTTTCAAAAAGACGGAAGCCCGATCACCTCGTATTCCGGCTATCTCGCCAAAGCGCATCCCCGCTGTGCCATCGGGTATTACGAGTCGGGGCATTATGCGTTCGTCGTGGTGGACGGGCGTTCCGAAGGGTACTCCGAGGGGCTGACCATGGTGGAGCTTGCAAACCTGATGAAGGATCTCGGCTGTACCGTCGCGTATAATCTGGACGGCGGTCAGACCGCGCAGATGGCGTTTGACGGCGAGATCGTCAACCAGCCGTATAACGACGGCAGAGACGTCAGTGACATTTTGTACATCGGGGAGGTAGAATAACCGTGAAGCGACATATTCCCCGCATCCTCGCGCACGCGGCGATCATCCTGTCGCTCGTGTTGGTAACCTTGCTGATTTTCGATTATTTTAACCCGTCAATGGATTTTATCAACAACACGATCGCAAAAGTGATGATCGGCGTTCTGTGCCTGCTTTGTCTGCTCAATGCAAGCCTGGTGCTGATCGCCACGCGCCGAGGGGGGTGACGGTATGAACCGCCGTCAATTAGAGTATGCGGTACAGCTCGCCGATGTGCGGAGCTTTTCCGGACTGAGCAATGAACTGAATATCACACAACCCGCCTTAAGCAAGCAGATCGGGGCACTGGAGCAAGAACTTGGCGTCAAGCTGTTTGACCGCAGCACGACTCCCCTGACGCTTACCCCGGCGGGTGCGTATTTTGTGGAAGAGGCTAAGCGCATGGTATACGATGAAGATCGTGTCATGCGCACATTAGAGCAATTTAAATCGGGCGAAGCGGGACGACTGACCATCGGCGTATCGCCGTTTCGGTGTATGTATCTGATGCCGAAGATCGTGAAAGCCATCCGCGACAAATTTCCCGCCGTGCAGGTGATCCTGCACGAAGACGACAGCGCAGGATTGCGCCGTGATGCCGCAGACGGGAAATTCGATCTTTGTATCTTAAACCTGCCGGTAGATGAATCGGTGCTGGATGCGGTGCCGATTGAATCCGAAACCCTGGTGCTTGCCGTGCCGAACGTGATGGCAAAAGCACTGCCATCCTCCGAAAACGGCACTTTGTGCGAGGTGAATCTGACGGATTGCGAGGATCTTCCCTTTGTGGTGGTAGGTGAAACGCAAGAACTGCGGCAGGTATTTGATAAGATCTGCACCAAAGTCGCCGTACGACCAACCATTGCCGCACAGGTCAAGAGCTTATCGGCGGCGTGGGAACTGGCCGTTGCCGGTGTCGGAGCCGCTGTCCTCCCTCTCCCGTTTATCGAGGATTTTGTGTCTGATCAACGAATCAAGCTCTACACTATCAAGAGCAACACCTATTCCCGCCAGTCCGCCGTGGTCACGCGCCGCGGGCAGTATCTGTCGGAATACGCGAAATATACTATCGAATTGCTCACCAAATAAACAACGCCCTGCACGGTTCGTGCAGGGCGTTGTTTATTTCGCCTTCGGTTTTTTGTCGGGGGTGAGCGCTTTTTCGCCCGCCAGATACATCGACACGAGACCGAACAGTACCAGAATCGAGGTGGCGTAGGTGATGATCGGAATCAGCGTTTTGTACAGGAAGGTACACACGGCGGTAGCCGTATCGCCGCCGATGACGAGCGCCGCCACATATCCCAAAAAGGTAAGGCCGCCCAAAAACAGCGTGATCATAATGCCGTAGCCGAAGATGAGTTTGCAGACATCCGATATTTTTTTCAAAATTTCTTTCATCTTTCACATCTCCTTTACAGACCAAAGACAGGCAGCCAGCCCATCAGGACGACCACTTGCAGAATAAACTGGGCGGCAACCCACCACAGGTTGTTCTTGAAGGTCTTGCCGAAATCCGATTCCGCGATAGACATACCGGCGTACATACCGAGACCAAGCGGCGGTGTGATACCGCACATCACGCCACAGATGCAGGGAAGCATTGCGGCGGCAAGCAGGGGCTCCACGCCGACAGCCGCGAGTGCGGCAATAAAGGTCGGGCCAAACGTAACCACGATGGACGAGCCGGGAATGATCATGCCGAGCACACAGCTGACCACGCAGATGAACACGACCATACCGAACTTCGAGAATGCAAAGCCCTGCACGAAGGTGAGCAGCTCCTGTGCCACGTTCAGATCCTTAAACATCGCACCGATCATATACCCGATCACGCACACGCCGACCGCCGGCGCGATGGATTTGACGCTGTCGGCAAACATGGTGGCAATGCGATGCGGCGTGATGGCCTTCTTATCCTTGGTGATGAGGCAGTTGTAGAGCGCCGCCACACCGGGGATAAAGAGCAGCAGACTGCTGGACAGATATTTCGCACCGGTCGCGCCCAAACGTGCGGTGAAGAAGGTGTCCTTAAGGAGAGAATCAAGAACAAAGGGCAGTAAAATGACCAGCGGCAACAGCAGGCCCTGCCAGCCGGATCGGAGCACCTCCGAGAATTTCGGAAGTTCTTCCTTGGCCATGGGCTTGACCTTGTAGTACTTGCAGAACGCAAACACCATCACCAGACGCTGCAGGATAAACCACAGTGAGATCGCCCACAGTACCGTCCAGAATTGCCCCTGCGAGACCTCCTCCGGCATCAGTGCCGTGAGGGCGAGTGCTTCCATCGCCGCGATGATGTTGGACGACGGCGGGATCATATTGCCGAGATAGCTGGCGTTGCTTTCGATATTTGCCGCCAGCTCTGCCGGAAAGCCACTGCGCTTCATGGCGGGGATCGTCATCGTGCCGGTCGCCATAACGTTACCGGGACCAGAGCCCGACAACGCACCCATAAAGGCGCTCGCGACCACCGAAACGTAACCCGCGCCGCCGGTCACACGGCCGAGCAGCGACAAAATGATGGCAACACACCCGTCGATGATCTTGGTTTTCGTCAAAATAATGGACATCGCCACAAAGGCGGTCATGGTATACAGCAGGTTTGTGGAGAGTGCCGCGTCTATGTAGTCAAACACGTTCATGTAGGTGCCGGTAACGCCCAGCAGCACCAAAAAGCTCACCAGAACCGCTTCGTATACCGGCCGTTTCAGCAGTAAGAACCAAATGAGAATGGTTCCCAGCATCACAGCCAAATAAATCAGCGCAGATGGCATATCGTATTCCCCCTCTTTGCTATTCCGTTTTTGTAATGGATTTCATTCTGCATTGGTTATATTATAACCTGGATTTTCAAAATGTCAAGTAAAATGATAGGCATTTGTAAAAAAAGCGGATGAGCATGTGCTCATCCGCTTTTTGCGTGTTACTGTTATTTCGCTTCGTCCGTCACAAAATAGTGATTGTACAAGATGCCCTCTGCACTGTCAGATACCATATAGGCGTCACAGGCGATTTCCTCGGCAGTTCTCACATCGGAGAACACGCTGACAGAATAGATCGTACCCTTAAAATACTGGGCATTATCCGTTCTGTTATCGCCGCCGACACAGTAATTGTTCACTGCATCAGGCAATTCCCGTTTCATCGTAACGGATTCTTTCCAAACGCCGTTGACATACAGATTGGCAGTTAAGCCGTCTATGGTTACGGCAATATGCGTCGGACTATCCGAACGAACATCGGTGGTAAACTGATAGGTATTGCTGATACTACCGATTCGGGTATACAAACGGGGTTGACCATTCGTATAAATCTCCAAATTAACCTGTGTCGCCGTGCTGTTGTCATAATTACCGAATACAACACCGGCACGGGACGAATACGATTTGGATAAGCCGATCGTCGCCTCGATGGTCAAGGGTTTTGCATCCAATGCCTGTGACAATCGATAAGTCTCTTGGGCAGAGCCGAAGGACATACCTTCCATCGTTTGATAATTCAAATGTTTTCCATCCGCTACAGATCTGCCTATTTGAGCCACCCTAAAGCGTACCCCGCAGTGTTCACACTGCGTATGCATTACACCGCTTTCCGTTTCGGTCGAGGCATGATCCATGATCCAATCGCTCTCTGTATGAACACCGTTTTCGGTGTTGGCACTGCACTCCGGAGCAGTGAAATACTTCACATACAGTGCATCGGGAGCATCAGCAGCCACAAAACCAACATCCTTTAGGATCTCGGCAGATGTCCGTGCATCAGCAAACAAACTGACGGAGTAGAGTGTACCCCTGAAATACTGGTAGTTACCGACTCGGTTATCGCCGCCCACGACAAAATTCTCCGTTACCTCAGGAAGAGATGCCGAAAGCATTGCGTTCTCTTTCATCGCACCGTCCACGTACAGCATCGCTTTCGTACCGTTGACAACCACCGCTACATGGACGGGTTTGTCTGAACGAATATCGGTTTCAAACACATGGTCATACCGTTGTCCGCCGGCAATATAGAACAGTCTGAGTCGACCATAGGTATAGATCTCCAAATTCAACTGCTCCGTAGTACCACCGTTATAGTTACCCACGATAACGCCTGCGCGGTCATCTATAGACTTGGGCACTAAAACGGTTGCCTCAATCGTGTGAGGCGCACCGCTCAGTGCTTCGGTGAGCGAATTTTTTTCCTTGGTACTGAAAGTCTTGCCATCTGCAGAAGTATAGGTTGCCGTTTCGGGTTCAATCACATAATTAGTAGTATACAGCAAAGACGGCTCGCTGTTGTTTACGCAAATACTATCACAACGGATCTGTTCCGGAGTGCGTACATCGGCAAACAAACTGACCGAATAGATTTTGCCTTTGAAATATGCTGTGTTTGCGTATCGGTTATCTCCACCGATCACAAAGTTTTCCGTTGCCGTGGCATAAGATGAACCCAATTTTACCGTTTCTTTTGCCAAACCGTCCACATACAAGGTTGCGTTCAAACCGTCCACACAAACAGCGATATGCTTAGGCGTTTCAGAACGGATATCCGTTGCAAATACGGCACTTACCTTCTTGCCCTCGGCACTATAGAACAAGCGAATTCGACCCTTGGTATATACCTCAAGGTTGAGTTGCTCGCCATTGCCGTTATCATAGTTACCCACGATAACGCCGCCGCGATCAGCCACGGATTCAGACAGTTGCACCAGTGCTTCGATCGTATGAGGTGTGCCGTTCAAAGAGCCGATCTCATTCTTCTCCGTGGAAACGAAATCTTTACCCGCCAGGTCATATGTCTGAATCGTCTTTCCTGACGCACCGGTGGTATAAGCTCGGGAATACAACAGATTATCGTCCTGCACGGGAAGCGTCGCGGCATCTGCTGAGATCTCCTCGGCAGTTCTCACATCGGCAAACAGGCTGACAGAATACAATGTTCCTTTGAAATACTGGGTATTCCCCGTTCTGTTATCGCCGCCCACAACGAAGTTCTCCGTTGATCCTGTATAGTCTACGCTGAGCGTAGCAGTTTCAGCCACCGCACCATCTACATACAGAGTAGCAACCAAGCCGTTAATAGTAACGGCAATGTGTCTGGCTTTGTTGGAGCGAATATCAGTGGTAAACAGGCATTCCGCCTTCTGACCGCCTGACACATAGAAGAGGCGAAGTTGACCGTTGTAATACACCTCAAGGTTCAACTGATCCTCCTTGCCACCGTTATAGTTACCTACGATAACGCCGGCACGGGCAGACATCGTCTTAGGCACCTTGACGCTTGCCTCAATGGTGTGAGGTGCCTGAGAGAAAGACTGCTCAATGGCAAGACCGTCGTTGGCATTGAAGTTCATACCGGAAGAAGCTTCACCGCCGCCTACCGCCACAAAATTACCGGTATACAACAGTCCTTCGGTATCTTTTCCCACCCAAATCATGTCCTGCTTGATCTGCTCTTGGGTACGGGCATCGGCAAACAGACTTGCCGAGTAGATCTTACCTGTGAAATATGCGGTACTGTTGGTCAAGCTGTTACCACCCAGTACATATTTACCGGAAATCTCAGGAAGAGCAGCACTTAGCGGCAATACTTCCGCTATTTCGCCGTTTACATATAGTGTAACAGTCAGATTCTCTATCGTCAGGGCAATGTGAGTCGTACTGTCACTGCGAATATCTGTTGTAAAGGTATACACGGTCTGCTCTTCACCGTCTGCCAAGATCAGACGCGGCAAGCCGTTTTCCCCAACTTCCAGATACAACTGCTTACCGTTGCCATCGGCATCGGTACCCATAATAACGCCGGCATAGCTTTCTTGATCCTTGGGGAGCAGAATCTCAGCCTCCATGGTACGGGGAGTTTCGGCGAGCTCGCCCATATCCACCATATTCATTTCATTGAATGTCTTACCGGCTGATTCTGCAACCGTGATTTTTTCTACATAAGGAGTAGAGAATCTGTCGGTATACAGTAATGCATCGGCATCATCAGTCACTAAAACGGCATCCTTTGCCACCTCTCTCGCCGTTCTTACATCACCGAACAGACTGACGGAATAAATCGTTCCTCTAAAATAATAAGGGTTAGCCGCGCGGCGGTCGCCGCCGATTACAAAGTTCTCAGCACTTTCCGGATAGGCGAGGGTAAGCTCTGCTGTTTCCACAGCCTCGCCGTTCACATACAGCGTAGCCGTTAATCCATCTATGGTAACAGCAAGATGAATAGGATCCTCCGAACGGATATCCGTGTTGAAGATACAGGATTCCGCAATACCACCATTGGTATAGTACAGTCTCACTTTGCCGTAAGTGTGTATCTCTAAGTTGACCTGATTTTTGGCAACGGCGTCATAGTTGCCGACAATAACACCGCCGCGGCCGTTTGTTTTAGGCGACAAGCGTATGGTTGCCTCAAGAGTATGGGGCATCCCTGTCATCGTAACAGGAATCTGAGTTGCCGTGTCAGCGGTAAAGGTCTTACCGTTGATATCACTCAGCGTTACACTGCTTCCGCCTTCTGTCAAGCGATATTCACGGCTTTCCAACATAACACCGCACGCAGCACACGCTTTGTACTGAATGCCTTTTTCCGTAGCGGTGGCTTCCTGAACCACGACCCATTCACCGGGACGATGCACAATACCGGTGGTGATGATCTTATCGCAATCCTGACAGGCCTTGTATGTATAGCCGTCCGTCATATCATCGGGCAGATGGGTCTGTTCAGGGCCGTAGTTGTGATCCACGATATCCTTCGTGGTCAGATCCGCCAAGGTGAAGAAGACGCTATCCTCGCTGCATTCGGTTTCTTTAATAACCAAAGCAAAGTTGGACTGATAATACATGGAACCGCTGTGGAAGTTCATAGAGTTCATGAGCGATACGTAGTAACGCTGACCGTCTTCAACATAAGAGAATTGGACGTCTTTGTTATGAACTTGACCAAAGTCTAACTGATTAAAGGATTTTGCACCGATATCGACGCCTACCGTTAAATCGTCAAAACTGGAAGCGTCAAAATTCTCCATGTTACCGTAAATTCTATTGTTCACATTTCGGTTATCATGGAAGGCGGCAATAATCATTTCTTCGATCTGACGGCCCAAAGTAAAGTCACCGTTGTATTCGGCGGCATTCCAAGTGAAGAGGATGTAGTCTTCAGAATCATAGAGCTTTCGCAAATATTTACAGTAGGGATTGTGTACCTCGTCCCATGATAGAATATCGCCACCCATGGGAGTGAAATAAAGCTCAAACACCTTATCCGTATCTCTTCCCAGATAGATGATCTGCTCGCCATCCGGAATCTCACTTTCTCTACCCGCCAAAATCAACTGTGACTGCTGGGTAGAACGACGATTCACGATTGCCTGAAATTCATAGATTTCTTCCTGTCCTTGATATTGGGGGATCAGGCGCAAATAATTGACCGCCGTCTTATACAATGCTTCGTGATCACTGACGATCGTCGCCGTCTGCTGTTTCCAGTTAGCGTTCTGACCTGACGCATTAATGCCATCCAGATTCGTACTGCTTGACCAAACGGCATTTTTGTGAACAACGCCATTCATATCCAGATAGTGGGATACGGCACACATCTTGTTGTGCATCATGTCCGTGCCACCCTTGTTCTGCAATGTCCAGTCAACCATCGTGAAATCCAGATAATCACCGATGAAGCCATCTTGTACATACTGGGGATCGCAAGGATCATTCAACTGAGTGGTAAAATAGTCATACAGTTGCAAACTGTCTTTGGTGGTCGGGTACGCGTCAATATGACCGATAGCATTGACGTGGATACCCATTTTTGCTGCGCTTACCAACAGATATGCAATTCTTACAAAACCAAGGTTATCGTAATTTTCAGTGCCCGTCAGCAAACGCATATAGCCGAAATAACGGCTGGTGCGGCTGATATTCACCGCCGTCTGCACTGAGAAGCGATAGGAGGAAACGTCTATGTACACTTCTTCCTCCGGATACGCCTGCTTATAGCACATTGCTTGCCAGATCAACAGGCCCATACCCACGTTACAGTTATCCTCGGTATCCTTGGCAGAATAAACGAAGGTATCTACCGTCACATTACCACCGTTAATATTTTCAAAGGTGGTCACGTTTTTACTCATGAAGTTAGAAGAATTGTCTAACCGCGGCAACTTGGAATAGGCACCACTCATCACCGTATTACTGGTTTTTGCAGCCAATGTAAATAATTCCTGCACGGGGACAGGTTCCTTTGTCACCGGGGTTGCAGAATCGTCTACTCGCTTGCTTTCATAGGGGGCGTAATCAGACACCTGGGCAGTGATCTCCTCCACCGTCAATGCATTTGCAATTGCCTCTTCCCAATAAGAATCACCGAGAATGCCAAGGAATCGATCTTCATCTTTAAATTGGCTCTTATCCAAACGCAACACAGCACCCGTTGAGTTGCCCCATATAACAGGACCGCCTGCCGTGGCGGTATTGCCCGACACGGTTGCGCCCACCAAAGTAAGGGTCGTGCCCGTAGTGGTTTCATATAAGAACCCGCCCTTTTGCGATTCATTAGCGGTAGCGGTGAGATTGTAAAGACTTGCCGTCGTTTTATTCGAAGCATAGATCGCTCCGCCGTAGTTGCCGACGTTACCCGTGAAAGTACACGTATGCAGTACGCACGGTGCTTCATTCGTGTACAAGAACACTCCGCCGCCGCTTCCCTCGGCGATATTCTGATCAAACTGCGTGTTGTAAACGTTAGCGGAAGCGCCGGCGTACAGCGCGAGTCCGCCGGCATTGGTTTTCGCAGTGTTCGCCGTTAACACACTGTCGTACATGGTAAGAGTGCCGGCTGACGCATAGAGGAAACCACCTGCAGCTTCGGACGCGTTGCCGCTTGCCGTGATGTTATACAGTGTCGTCTTGCCTTCGTTAGCGAGATACAGTGCCGCACCGCTGCCTGTTGAGGTGTTTTTCAGGAAAGTCGCCGTATCCAATTCCAACTCAGCGCCGGAACTGTAAATCGCTCCACCGGCGCCGTCGGTTGCCTCGTTTTCACTGAAGGTGGTGTCAGTCATGTACGCGTCGGTGCCCGATACAAAGTACATCGCACCGCCTTGTGTTGCGCTGTTGCTTGTAAAGCTCGTGTTCTGCACGGTGAGAATGCGTTTTTCGGTTTCCACCGTCTGTTTGGTCACATACAACGCACCACCGAGCTCTTCGGTGCTGTTGCTGCTGAACGTGCTGTCTTTAAGGAACACTTCCGAGTTGCAGTCGTACGCGCTTGCATACGAAACATACAACGCGCCGCCGTTGCCGCCTGCTTGATTGCCTTTGAAGGTGACCTCCTCAGCGGTCAACGTAACGCTGTGAATCGCAGCGGCACCACCGTGGTTGCCGTTTTCCAAAATGGCATTGCGGTCAAACACCGTGTCGGTGAGCGAAACGGTGGAAGCACCGCCCGCGTACACGGCACCGCCCTCGGTTCTGGCAGTGTTTTGCTTGAAGTTGGTGCCCTTGACCGTCAGCGAGGAACGACGCTCCACGTAGATCGCGCCGCCGTAGCTCTTAGTGGACTTAGACGCGGTTGACGCCGCTGTGTTTGCCGTAAATTGGCAATCGGTAACAGTCGCGATCGCGCCGTTTTCGAAACCACTGCTGGACGCATACACCGTCAGCGCACCGCCTGTAGTCGCAGTGTTGTTTTCGAACGTACAATTCACAAAATTGCTGTAACGGGTCACGTAGGTCGCGCTGGAATTGGACACGTACACCGCGCCGCCGTGACTCTTGGACGCGTTACCGCTGAAGACGGTATCGCGTGCGGTGAGCTGGCCGTACGAGCTGATCGCGCCGCCGCTGCCGCCGGTACTGATATTGCCTTCAAACGTCGTGTTTCCGTGAATGACCAACGCGCACAAGGCCGAGGACGCGATCGCACCACCGTAACTTGCCGATACGTTGTTTTGGAACAGTACCGCCGCCCCGTTTTCGTCCGTATTGCCGATGTGCGTATGGCTGGAAGCGGTATTGGGTGCATAGGTCACGCCGCCGCTGACGGTGGCAACGTTTTCGATAAAGCTGCCGCCGTAGATCTTGAGGATCCCATAGCTATACACCACACCGCCGCGGGCAGCTTCGTTGTTGCGGAACACACCGCCGTGGATATACACGTTGCTTTTGTTAAAGATCAAACCGCCGACGCTGCTGTTGCGGGTCTCCTCCGAAGAAGTATCTTCCTCGTTAATGCGGTTGTTTTGATACAGACCGCCGTAAATATTCAGCGAACCGCTGGCAACGACCGCCAGCGTACCGCCGACGCGGTTGGCGATCGGCAGACGGTGCACCTCGTTGAAGGTGCGCTCGTTGCCCGTCTTGTGCATATTTTGCGCCGTGACGTTTTGATGCAGGTCGACCGACGCACTGTAGCAGATAAACAGCGCCGAGCCGACAACGGGGACGGTCATGTTCTGATCGTTACCATCGATGATCAGCATATTGTCACGCGTGGACAACGGATTGCCGAGCACGAGCTTGGCGTTACCGCCGAGGAGCAGCGCGCTCTTGCCGTCTTGATTCTCACCCACCACGAAGATGTCACCGCCGAAATCCGCCGCGCGTTTCAGCGTGCGGGGTAAGGTAGAGAAAATAGTGGTCTTGCCCGTAATATAGAAGGTCCTGTCTACCGTGATGTCGGCAATAATGCGGATGGCGGAAGCACCCGACAAGATCGCCGCTTCCAACTGATCAGCCGTGGAAACGTCCACCGCATGTGCCAAATGATCGTACGCTTCTTCCTTGTAATCCAACCATTTGGGAATCGTTTCGGAAATTTCGTACACTTTTAACTTATTAAAGATCGTCGCGCTCCAGTACGCGCTGTCAAGTGCGCCGTTGTGATCCGGGTCAGTAACTTGTGCCTTGTCGATATACAGCACGGCTCCCGTGGAGTTGCCCCAGATGATGGGGCCGCCGTCGGCAGCGGTATTGCCCGATACCGTCAAGCCGACAAGGGTCAGCGTGGTGCCGGTGGTGGTCTCATACAAGAAGCCGCCCCTTGTCGCCGTGTTACCGGTTGCCGTGAGGTTGTACAGTTTGGCAATCGCTTTGTTGGACGCATAGATCGCGCCGCCATACGCCGCGCTGTTTTGGATAAAGGTGCAGGAATGGATGAGCACCTCTGCCGTATCGGTATACAGGAACAACGCACCACCGTTACCGCTGCCTTGGGTGGTATTTTTGATAAAATCTGTGGCGTAAATATTTGCCATACCGCCGCCGTAGAGCGCGATCGCGCCGCCGTTGGCCGTGCTACTGTTTTCCTCGATACGGCTGCGATACATCGTCAGCAAAGCGCCGTCTTCAACGTACACGAAACCGCCGTTTTTGCCTTGGTTGCCAACCGCCGTCACCTTGTTGAGGACAGCCGTGGATGATGCGTACAGAGCGATCGCACCGCCCTCGGCGGTAGCGGTATTTTGGTTGATGGTGCCGCCATTGATCTCCAGATGTGCACCCGCCGTCAAAGCCACCGCACCGCCGTTGGCGCAGCCACCGTTTTGTGTGAGGGTCGCGTTGGTCATTTCAATACGCGCGTTATTGAGATACACCGCACCGCCGTTATTGGGAGCGGTGTTGGCGGTGAATTCCACGTTTTCCATCACCGCTTCGGCTTGTTTGTTCATATAGATCGCGCCACCCGTTGCGGATACGCTGTTGTTTTTAAACACGGTATCCGTACAGGTCAGTTCGATCACATTTTCGTCGCTGCTGGTGCCCGTAAAGTAGAAAGCAGCGCCGTATTTGGCGGCTGTGTTGCCGTCGAACACCGTGTTTTTCACGGTCACTTCCATGGAGGTTGCCGCAATGGCACCGCCGCTTTCGGACGTGGAGCCGTTACGGATAAACTGTGCATCCTGCACGTCCAGCTTGTTGCGCGCATAGATCGCACCGCCGTTGCTATTGGCGGTATTGCCTTCAAAGACAACGTTGCTGTCCGCATAGTCGTTTTCACCGCCGAGGTACAAAAACGCGGCCGTGCTGTTGGGCATATACACCGCACCGCCGAGCGACGACGCCGAGTTGTTGCGGATAACGGCGTTATAAATATAGGTTTTACGGTAGCAATACACCACCGAACCACGAGCGGCGTAGTTATCCTCAAACGTACCGCCGTAGACGGATAACGTACCGAAGTTATAGATAACGGCGCCCTGGTTGGAAACGCCTTCGGACACGTCGTTTACGCTGTTACCGGCATACGTGCCGCCGTAAATATTCATGGTCGCTTTGGCAGAGATGATCGCTACCGCACCGCCAACCTGTTCCACATACGACACACCGTAGTTGCCGGTGAGGGTTTTTTCATTACCGATCTTGTGGTGGTTGCGGATGGTGACGTTTTCGTATGTATCCGCCGCAGCACCGCCCACCACAAAGAGAACGGAACCCGTAACGTCCACGGTCACGTTGTCTTTGTTACCGTCGATGACGAGTAAGTTTTTCGCTTTGGATTCGGGATCGCCCAGCGTCAAGGTGACGGCGTTTTCACACGTCGTACCGTCGGGGTATTCACCCACGACGAACATATCGCCGCCGAAATCCGCCGCACGCAGGAGCGTGTGCGCTTCGGTGGAGTAAATGGTTGTGTTTCGACGGATGTAGAACGTGCGGTCGATGGCAAAGTCCGCCGTGATATGGATAAGGTCTTTGCCGTCAGCAAGTACCGCTTCCAGTTCATCCGCCGTGGCAACGTCAACCGGAATACGAGGTAATACGGGAACGACTTTCTCGCCCATATAGCCGATATAATTCGGGATATCGATTACCACAAAGTGGTAGGTGAGTTTGTTGGCGATTGCCGCCGCCCAGTAGGCATCGTCCAATTCGCCGGTGAAATCGCGGTCAATATACAACGCTTTATCCAAATACAAGTCGGCGTTGTAGGTGTTACCGTAAATGATCGGACCGTCGGTCGCGGTGTTACCCTCCAAGATCAAGCTCGCGAGGTTGACCACCGTATCGAAGGCGGTGTGATACAAAAAGCCGCCTTTGCTCGCGTTGTTCTGCTTGGCAACCGAGTTGTATAGATCAATAGTGGACTGCTTGGCGGTATAGATCGCACCGCCGTTGTTCGCTTCGTTTTCGGTATAGGTGTTGCTGTGAAGCACCATTTTCGGCGCTTCATATTCGGTGCCGTACAGGTAGATATACAGCGCACCGCCTTCGTTCGCACAACTGTTTTTGTGGAACGTGGTGTTGTAAATACCGCCGGTTGAGCCCGTTATCATATACACCGCACCACCTTGAGAAGTGGCACGGTTTTCCGCCAAGGTGCTGTCGTATCCATACAAGGTCGATTCCGCTTCGCAGTAAACAAAACCGCCGTATTTCGCCGTGTTTTGCGAGGCGTCGATCTCGTTGAAGCGGATGGACGATGCCGCCACAGCCGTTAACGCACCACCGTTCGTGCTGCTGCTGTTTTGTGTGATCGTGCCGCCGTTGATATCGAGATAGGCAGCGTTTAGGTAGACCGCACCGCCGTTGTTTTGGGCGGTGTTGTTGATGAAGTCCGCATTTTCCAAGTAGGCGGTGGCCTCTTTGTTCATATAGATCGCGCCGCCCGTTGTCAATGCACGGTTGTTTTTGAACACGACGTCTGTACCGGTGATCTCCGGCACGTCATCCTTGCCGTTGACGCCCGTTTCATACACGGCACCACCGTAGCTTTTCGCCGTGTTGCCGTCGAAAACGGTATTCGTCAACACCAGTTCAACTTTGGAAGAATGAATCGCACCGCCGGTACCCGTCGTGGCGGAGTTGTTGATAAACTGCGTATCCTGCACTTCCAGTTTGTTATGTGCATAGATCGCACCGCCGTTGCTATTGGCGGTATTGCCTTCAAAGACAACGTTGCTGTCCGCATAGTCGTTTTCACCGCCGAGGTACAAAAACGCGGCCGTGCTGTTGGGCATATACACCGCACCGCCGAGCGACGACGCCGAGTTGTTGCGGATAACGGCGTTATAAATATAGGTTTTACGGTAGCAATACACCACCGAACCACGAGCGGCGTAGTTATCCTCAAACGTACCGCCGTAGACGGATAACGTACCGAAGTTATAGATAACGGCGCCCTGGTTGGAAACGCCTTCGGACACGTCGTTTACGCTGTTACCGGCATACGTGCCGCCGTAAATATTCATGGTCGCTTTGGCAGAGATGATCGCTACCGCACCGCCAACCTGTTCCACATACGACACACCGTAGTTGCCGGTGAGGGTTTTTTCGTTACCGATCTTGTAGTGATTGCGGATGGTGACGTTTTCGTACAGTTCCGCCGTCGAACCGCCAACAACAAAAATCGCAGAACCTACAACGTCCACGTTCATGTTGTCGCGATTACCGTCGATGATCAGAAAATCCTTTTCGGTAGAATCGGCATGACCGAGCGTGAAGGTAACGGATTCTTCGCAAACCGTACCGTCCGCTGCTTCGCCCACCACAAACAGATCCCCCGCAAAACTATCGGCGCGGGTAAGCACGTGCGATTCCTCCGTGAAGATCGCCGCATCGGCTGTTATACAAAACGTGCGGTCAAGGGTAATGTCCGCCGCGATACGGATCGCCCGCGTTTTTTCGGCGAGCGCCGCCTCTAATTCGTCGGCGGTCGACACGTCCACCGGATCGGCGTAAATATCCACGTCTTGTCCGGGTTCTTCCTCTTCGCCTTCCTCAGGCAGAAGTTCCCCTTCTTCCGTCGTGAGTTCCCCGTCACCGAGTTCTTCGGCGAGCGCCGAAAGCGGCAGGGTGGTCACGAGCAGGATCAGGCACAAAGCCAGTGCAAAAATCCGTTTGACAGTTGCGGGAAAAGCGTTCATTTTCTTGTTCCGTCCTTTCATATCGCAATCTTATTCTACAGGTTCGAAAAAGGTGTCGGGATGGGCGGGGTCGAACGGTTCGTTCGCCCACATAACGGTGACTAAATCTTCCGTTTCGGATAAATTGATGATGTTATGCGTGTAACCGGGCAGCATGTGGATCGCCTCGATCTTGTCACCGCTGACCTCGAAATTCAGCACCTCATCCGAGCCGATGCGGCGTTGCTGAATCAGTCCGTGACCGGAAACGACGATAAAGAATTCCCATTTGGTATGGTGCCAGTGCTGACCTTTCGTGATACCCGGTTTGGAAATATTGACACTGATCTGTCCGTGTGCCGCGGTTCGGAGCAACTCGGTAAAGCTGCCGCGCTCGTCCACGTTCATTTTCAAAGAGAACGCCGCTTTCTCGCGCGGCAGATATGACAGGTAGGTGGAATACAGCTTTTTCGCAAAAGAATTATCGGGGATCGCAGGGATCTGCAAGGTTTGCGGCTGTGCCTTAAACGACTCCAGCAACGAAACGATCTCGCCCAAGGTCACTTTATGCGTGGTGGGCGCGGCACAAAACGCGCCGTCGTCACACAAAACAGTATCAATGCCGTCGAACGTGCAGTGATGCTCTTTGCTCTCCAACGCGTCCAGCATTTCCTCCACGAGATCGTCGATGTATAACAATTCCAACTGAATCGCGGGATCGTTTACCGTTACGGCTAAATCGTGTGCCGTGTTGTGGCAGAAGGTCGCCACCGCGGAATTGTAATTCGGGCGGCACCATTTGCCGAACAGATTGGGAAAGCGGTAGACAAGGACTTTAGCACCCGTTTCCTTTCCGTAAGCAAAAAACAGATCCTCCCCCGCTTTTTTGGAGCGGCCGTACTCGCTGTCGTACCGTCCGATGCAGGTCGCCTGAATGGAGGAGGACAGCACCACGGGACAGGTGTTGCCGTGCTTTTTGAGCGTATTCAGCAACGTAGAGGCAAAGCCGAAATTGCCTTGCATAAATTCCTCCGCGTTCTGCGGGCGGTTGACACCCGCCAAATTGAACACGAAATCCGCCTGCCGACAGTACGCATCCAGTTCCTCAGGGGTGGACTCGATGTCGTACTCAAAAATTTCTTCAATGCACAGCGACGGACGGGTGCGGTTTTTGCCGTCGCGGATGGTTTTTAGGGTTTCGACAAGGTTTTTACCGACAAACCCGTTTGCACCGGTGACTAAAATATTCATACGATCACCTCACAGATCTAATTCGTCAAACAGGCACGCTACCTCGTTCGTGCTCGCGGCAGAAACGGCGGTGTTGGCTTGCCATTCCGCTTGCATACGGCGGCGCTTTTCGGGGGACAGCAACGCACACCACCGTCTGACCCATATGACGGGCAGCAGCCATTTGTGCGTTTTAAGTATCGGATACCGAAATTCCAGTGCCGCGTACGGCGGGAATACACGTGTCAGCAAATACCGAGCCTTGCCGGTATCGTTTCGGCGGCGAACCGATACAGTGGTCGTCTTTTCACCGTAGCCGAGGATAAACGCTGAAAACCGCTGTGTATCCTCCCCTGCCGCCACGTCCGAAAACCAGTATTCCGACAATCGCCGTGCGGCGTTGGCAAAGGTGAGCAAGTTTCCTTGTGTCAGCAACGCGTCACGCGCGGCAAAATCGTGTTCCATGCGGTGTTCGAGTACCCACAGATCCATAAACGGACGAACGCTGCAACCGACGCTGCGAATATGCTTTGCCATGTGTGCAACGTGATAGAAATAAAACATCGCATCGGACATCACGTAACAAGAGGAGCCCTCGCACTCGGGCGCGGCATGCTCCCACACCTGTGCGAGAACGGCGGCACCGTTGTTTTGGTCGCTGTCCTCCATCAGATCGTAGTGCAGTTCAATATGCACGCCGCTCTGTGAAAACAGCGATACGTCGTGCGAAGTCAGTTTGCCCGTGCCGGTATACCCGAGCGCGGTGCCCAAAGCCTCCTGCGCCCGCTCAAGATCCTCGCGGTGCACCAGCACATCGATGTCGCAGCTGCTTCTCAAATACGGGTCGGGATAATACTGCCGCAGCACCGCCCCTTTAAGCAGGATAAAGGGAATCCCCGCCGCGCCCAGTGCCGCGGTGATACGCGCCTTTTCTTGCTCTTGGAACGCGTAGCGCTGCAACAATTCTAATTGCTGTTGCTCGAATTTTTCCGCGAGCGGATGCTCCGCGGGAAGCAGACCGTTTTTGTACAGCGCATCTCCGACGATATGTACCACGTTGTGGCGGCGGGACAACCGATACAGGCTCTCCAGTTCATCCGTCGAACAATCCGTTTCGGCAAGCGGTGTGCCCGTAAGCGAAAAACGGAGGAGCGAAAATAACAGCTCCGTTTCACGTGTCATTTCCTCTCCCCCTTTGTAACCTTGTTATTGTTTACGCCAGACCATTTTGTTGACCACCCCGACGTACGACTGGATGATCTTGACCACTTTCGTGGATACGTTTTCTTCGATGTAATCCGGAACCGGAATACCGTAATCGCCGTTTTGGTTCATGGTGACGGCGGTATCCACCGACTGCAACAAACCAACCTCGTCGATGCCCGACAGGATAAAGCACGCTTTATCCAGCGCTTCGGGGCGTTCGGTGGAGGTGCGGATACACACTGCGGGGAACGGTTTGCCGATCGAGGTGAAGAAGCTGCTTTCCTCCGGCAACGTACCCGAATCGGATACCACGCAGAAGGCGTTCATCTGCAGACAGTTGTAATCGTGGAAGCCGAGCGGCTCGTGGCGGATCACGCGTTTATCCAGTTCAAAGCCGCTTGCCTCCAGACGGTTGCGCGAACGCGGATGACAGGAATATAAGATCGGCAGATCGTATTTCTCCGCCATCTTGTTGATCGCAGAAAACAGACTTGTAAAGTTTTTCTCGGTGTCGATGTTCTCCTCGCGGTGGGCGGATAGCAGGATATACTTGCCCTTCTCTAACCCTAACCGCCGGTGAATGTCACTCGCTTCAATGTCCGCGAGGTTGTTATGCAGCACCTCCGCCATCGGGGAACCCGTGACGTAGGTGCGCTCCTTGGGCAGACCGCAATCCGCTAAATAGCGGCGGGCGTGCTCGGAATACGCCATGTTGACGTCGGAAATGATATCCACGATACGGCGGTTGGTTTCCTCCGGTAAGCACTCGTCCTTGCAACGATTGCCCGCTTCCATGTGGAAGATCGGGATATGCAAGCGTTTCGCACCGATCACCGACAGACAACTGTTGGTATCACCCAGCACCAACACGGCATCGGGCTTGATCTCCGCCATCAGTTTATACGATTTCGCAATGATGTTGCCGCAGGTCTCGCCGAGATCGGCACCGACGGCATCCAGATACACGTCGGGATCGTCGAGCTTTAAATCTTTAAAGAACACACCGTTTAGGTTGTAGTCGTAGTTCTGGCCGGTGTGCGCGAGGATCGTATCAAAATAGGTGCGGCATTTGTTGATGACCGCCGCGAGTCGGATGATCTCGGGGCGCGTGCCGACGATGATCAAGAGCTTTAATTTGCCGTTGTTTTTGAACGCCGCCATATTATCTCCCCATTTCCGCAAGCTGGTCTTGAATGTATTGCAGTGACGCGATCTTTTCCTTGACCTGCTCAACGTTTAAAAGCTCGGTATTGTTGGAATTGAACTCGCTGAGCACGTTGCGATCGGCGTCGCCGTTTGTAAAATAATTATCGTAGTTTAAGCCGCGGCTGTCGGCGGGGACGCGATAGAACGCGCCCATGTCGATTGCCTTGGCACATTCCTCGTTGGTGAGCAAGGTTTCGTACATTTTCTCACCGTGGCGGATGCCGATGACCTTGATGCTGTCTTTGTCGCCGCCGAACAGCTCACACACCGCCTCCGCCTGTGTACGAATGGTGCAAGCGGGGGCTTTTTGTACGAGAATATCACCCGACGTGCCGTTTTCGAACGCAAACAGCACCAAGTCGACCGCTTCGTCCAAGCTCATGATAAACCGCGTCATGCTGCCGTCGGTGACGGTGATGGGCTGACCGTTTTTGATCTGATCGATCCACAAGGGGATGACCGAGCCGCGGGAACACATCACGTTGCCGTAGCGCGTGCAGGTAATGGTAGTTTTTTTCGGATCGACCGTGCGGGATTTCGCGACCGCGACGCGCTCCTCCAGCGCCTTGGTGATACCCATGGCGTTGACGGGATACGCCGCCTTATCGGTGGACAGGCACACGACGTGCTTGACACCCTCATCAATGGCAGCAGTCAACACGTTATCCGTACCGATGACGTTCGTGCGCACCGCCTCCATGGGGAAAAACTCGCAGGACGGCACCTGCTTTAACGCCGCCGCGTGGAAAATGTAATCCACGCCGTGCATGGCGTTTTTCACCGATGCAAGGTCGCGCACGTCACCGATATAAAATTTGATCTTGTCCG
>CAZBAO010000001.1:21940-58661 GCA_964490085.1 uncultured Eubacteriales bacterium
GTCCGGCATTTTCGCCTGAAATTCGTGGCGCATATCGTCCTGCTTTTTCTCATCACGCGAGAAAATGCGGATCTCGCCGATGTCCGTTTTCAAGAAACGATTGAGCACCGCGTTGCCGAAGCTGCCGGTACCGCCCGTGATCATCAGCGTCTTGCCTGCAAACAAACTCATGTGTTTACGCCTCCAATGCATCCGCAATGCGTTTGCAGGCAAAGCCGTCACCGTAGGGGTTACTTGCCTGTGCCATCGCGTCGTATGCCTCTTTATTTTCTAACAACAGCTTGAAATTCTCGTAAATGACGTCTTCATCCGTACCCACTAATTTGAGCGTGCCCGCCTTGATGCCCTCGGGACGCTCGGTGGTGTCGCGCATGACCAGCACCGGTTTGCCGAGGGACGGCGCTTCCTCCTGGATGCCGCCCGAATCGGTGAGGATCATATAACTGCGGGACAAGAAGTTGTGGAAATCCAGCACCTCCAGCGGCTCGATGATGCGGATGCGGTCGCACCCGCCGAGTTCTTCGTCTGCCGCCTTACGCACGACGGGATTCATGTGAATGGGATAGATCGCTTTCACGTCGGGGTGCTCGTTCATCACGCGACGGATCGCGCGGAACATATTGTGCATCGGCTCGCCCAAATTCTCACGGCGGTGTGCCGTGATCATGATCAAACGGCTGTCCTTTGCCCATTCCAGTTCAGGGTGGGTGTATTCCTCACGCACGGTAGTTTTGAGCGCGTCGATCGCGGTATTACCCGTCACGTAGATACTGCTCTCGTCACGGCCCTCGCGGCGGAGATTGTCTGCCGACAATTCGGTGGGAGCAAAGTTATATTTCGATACGATGGAAACCGCCTGCCGATTGAACTCCTCGGGATACGGGCTGTAAATGTTGTGCGTGCGTAATCCCGCTTCCACGTGACCGACCGGGATCTGCTTATAGAAGCAAGCAAGCGCGGTCACAAAAGTGGTGGAGGTATCGCCGTGCACCAGCACGACGTCCGGCTTTACCTCGTCCAGCACACCGCCGATACCGTTTAAGATATTGGTGGTGATGTCAAACAAAGTCTGCTTGTCCTTCATGATGGACAGATCGTAGTCCGGCGTCACGTCAAACGCGCCGAGCACCTGATCGAGCATCTGACGGTGCTGACCCGTCACACAGACCACGGTCTTGATGGCTTTGCGCGTTTTCAGTTCGTTGACGAGGGGACACATTTTGATCGCTTCGGGACGCGTCCCGAACACGAGCATGACGGTTTTCATAATCCCTTTTCTCCTTACTTACAGATGATAAACGTTGGGGAAATCACAAATGTTGTGGCAATCCAAAACGACCTTATCCTTGAGCTTTGCCATATTCTCGCGGATCTCGGTGTGCTTGACCATGATAACGACGAGGTCGGTATCCGCCAAGAACGCGTCCAGATCGTGATACTGGTTCGGTACCACGTCCGCTTCAATAAACGGATCGTATACTTTCAGCGGTGCCGCCAAATGGCGCTCCTGACTTTCCAGTAATTGCAAGGTCGGCGATTCGCGGCAGTCGTCCACGTTCTCTTTGTAAGTAAGACCGTAAAGCCCCACGCGGGATACGTCGGTAATGCCATTTTCTTTCATGATCTCGTAGATGCGGTTTAACACAAAATCCGGCATGCCGTCGTTGGTCTTCATCGACTCATCGATCACCTTGGCAAGGCTCGGGTAGTCGCCAACGAGGAACCACGGGTCCACCGAAATGCAGTGGCCGCCGACACCGGGACCGGGTTGCAGAATGTTGACGCGCGGGTGCATGTTGCAAATGCGGATGATCTCGTACACGTCCATGTTATCGTGGCGGCAGATCTTCGCGAGTTCGTTGGCAAACGCGATATTCACCGCGCGGAACGTGTTTTCCACCACTTTCGTCATTTCCGCGGTGCGGATATCGGTCACCACGATATCGCCCTGACAGAACGAAGCGTACATCTCTTTGATGCGCTCGCCGATCGCTTTATCGTCCGCGCCGATGGTGCGGTTGTTATGTAACAGCTCGTACACCATGTTGCCGGGGATAATACGTTCGGGTGCGTGCACTAAATGAATGTCCTTGCCGATCACAAAGCCGTTTGCCTCGATCGCGGGACGGACGTATTTGTCGATGGTACCGGGAGAAACGGTGGATTCGATGACGACGGTCGCACCCTTCGGGCAGATCTCCATCACGGATCTCACCGCCGCGACCACGTAGCACGCGTCGACCTTTTTGCTGAATTTGTCGTACGGCGTGGGCACCGACACCACGTACGTATCGGTTTTCTGATACTCGGTGGAGAAGCGGATGCCCGCTTTGACCGCGTCCGAGAACAGCTCGTCCAGTCCGTCCTCCTTAAAGGTGGTTCTGCCGGCATTGAGCGTTGCCACCAATTCCGCGTTGTAGTCCGTGCCGACGACCTCTACCCCATGCGAGGCGAGCATCAGCGCTGTGGGTAATCCAATATACCCGAGTCCGATAACGTTGATCATGACAATTCACCTTTCTCTTTTACGATTCGTTTTATAAATCAAACCATTTCTCAAGTTTGCTGCGCGGATTTTTTCGGCTTTGAAAACCGATAGGTAACCACAATGGTGAGCATAAAACCGACAGATTTGAACAGACAGACATACCATAAAAATTGTTCGATCGTCGCGCCCGTGAAAAAGGCGACCAAGCCTGCCAACAAGGAAGCACCAAGCAGGAACAACTGGATCACCAGCTCATACTGCTGTTTCCGGCACACAAACAGTCCGGGCGACAAGGCGGTAGCGATAAACCGCATGGAAAACATCAGCGCCAAAATTTTGATATATCGACCGGCAATGTCCCAGCCCTCGCCGAACAGCCACTCGCACACCGGCGGTGCCAGAAAATACATCACCAAAAACATCGGGAGCGCCAGCACCAGCAAAAACAGAAACGTCTTTTTGAAGGCTTTGGCATACCCACCGGTCGCGGCGTATTCCTTGGCGGCTTGTTCCATATACACCTTGGACACGTTGCCGCTGATAAGCGAAAGCGGCATACCCAGCAAGCGGGTGGAGATCGAATAATAACCGAGCAACGCTTCACTATATAATCCCTCAATAAACAGCGTGATCACGGAGTAGGACATACTGTTCGCATAGAGCGCGGGCATGGACAGCAGCGGTTGCTTGCGGTGAAGCGTTGCCACCTCCTTGACCTCGCTCCACGGAATGTGCAGGATCTCGCCAAAATGCTCTTTGAGCGGCTTCGCCTGCGAAAGTACGCCGAAAAACATACCCAGACAGAACGGCAGCACCAGGATCGGCATGCTCAGCCAATCCCACTTCATCAACGAAACGAAAAACAACCCCGGCACCAGCACGCCGACGACCTGTATTGCCGTGCGCACGACGTGCATTTTGGAGATCATTTTGTAGTCACCGTTGCGGTTGTTGTACGCGTTCAAAATATTCGTGACACCGTACGCGATCAGATACAGACAGATAAACGGCATCAGGTATAAGTATTTGACATAGTCCGGATTGAAGAAGATCAGATACACGGCGTACAGCAACGATACCAGTACGCTGAGCACCAGCGTGATCAGCAGATTGAGCTTGATAAGCGGGAAAACCTTATTTTCATCCTCTTCGTATACGATCGCGGCATCGTACCGCGCGCAGATAACGCCCACAAAGGTCAGCGGTATCGACATCAAATAGGTATAAGCACCAAGCTGCTCTGCCGAGAAAAGGCGCGTGAGCAACGGTTGTTGAACCGCTGTAAACAATTGCGCGATCAAGGAACCGCTCGCGAGTACCGCCAGAGATTTCAAGAAGGTGCTTTTCAGATTGATGCGTTTCATCCTTCCGCACCTTCTCCCTCATCAATAGTTTTGATAACCTTTGCCGGTACACCGCCGAGCACCACGTGACCTTCGGGAAAGCTTTTGGTTACCACCGCACCGGCGGCAACGACGGTGTGATCACCCAGTGTAACACCGGGCAGGATCACCGCGTTCATTCCCACCCAGCAATGATCGCCGAGCCGAATATCCGCACCGGGTACGTGCTTGGACGGATCGTGAATATCGTGATTCGTGGTGATGAGCCCCACATTCGGCGCAATGTGGCAGTTACGACCGATATAGATATGCGCGTCGTGTATTTGCCAGTAACAACCGGGGACTTGGAACATATGCAGATCGTCGGGATGAAACACCACGCGGTCTGCCGACACGATGGTGTTCGGGTGCACCGGATACGGAATACGGGATCCGCCCTTTTTACGGCCGGTCAAGCCGCGCCATGCCCAGTACCAGCCCATTCGTTTATCATCGAAATAGCGTCCCCGCAGATAGCGTTTGTCATAAAACAGACCGAAAAAAGCGCGCATAACCGCTTTCAGAACCGGATTATATAATAGTTTTTTCATACGTTTTTTTACTCCCGAAACTTGTTGTGCGGAGTTTCGTTCCTACACGCTTGCGCAGAATTCCCGACAAGCCCACCACGACCGCGTACAAGACAAGGGTGCGCGAAGCACTGTTGAGCAGCGACGGGAACGAACAGAAAATGCCAAAAGCATAGCGCATATACACCAGTGCAAACGCATAGGAAAACTCAAGACTTGTGACCCGCCGGAGCGTTTTTTCCAGGAAAGCAGCCACTGCCACGTTCAGTGCGGTAAGCAGCGGTGCCAACAACTTGCCGAAAAACAAGCAACCGTAGCCGACGGCGGAGAACAAATAACCGGTCGCCTGCTCACCGCCGTACAGATATAAGTTGTAGAGTTCGGTGGTGGTTGCCGTACTCCCCATCAGGTAATGAACGCCGAAGATGTTCACCAAGACATCCTTAAATAACTGGGTAAACGGCACGGATTGCGCGTTAATGAAAACGAAATTGCGATCCAGCGTGTTGATCCCGTAGAAATAGCTGTCAAACATCCGTACCGTTTCCGCCAGATCCATGGAAGAGTGCTGAATCGCCTCTAAATAAGAATCGTACAGAAAGGCATAGAAGAATTTGTATATGCTCATCATCGCGAGGACGAATACGGCGGTAATAATCAACCATTTCAAGATGCTTTTGCGATGGCGCGGGAACAGGGCGATCAGGATCCACGAATACGCAAACAGCTTGTACACCTGTGAGGTGCGCCGCTCGCCGACGATGATACACAGCATCAGCACCGCTACCATAATGGCGGCGGTGACATAGCGGCGTTCTTCCGTGGAGGCGTACCGCGTGTAGCAAAAGTGAATGACGCACAGGGTCAGCACGTTTAACCCCATCAGGATGATCTCACGGATCATAACGGAACCGGAATCGGTGATGTCACCTACCCGCTCCTCGGTATCCAGAAAAATGAAGCTGAACAGATCCTGATTCCGACCGAAAAACCAGTACAAAACTGCCGCAAACGCGATAAACACGCCGTACAACAGATAGGTGCCCGAAAAGGTGAGCGTGTTCGGGAAGTCGCTTGTCGGTTCACGGTTTAGAGGCTTATGTAAAACACTACCGCTCTCTTTATAGGTTAACAAAAGACATACCAGCCACACGATCACCTGCTCGTAGGCCAACAGCAGCACCGACTCAGTAAGATCCGTTCCGGCATACACGCCGGAAAAATAGCCGGCAACCGGCATAAACACACATCGGATCCACTGCGTGATCCAAACGATATACAGCGTGATCGTACAGGCGTTTTTCTGTGCCTTGCCCGGTAGTTGCAGCAGCATGGAGAAAACGCAGTAGATCAACGGCAGCAAAAACAGGAACGAAGCTTGACTGTCGTTCATACTGCCGATGGCTAACGCAAAAAAGCCTATTAGTGACGTAATACTCAAAAACCACTTCACTTGGCGTTCGGTTCCTTTCTTTACTCAAGTTCCCTGCTGAGGGTTTCGTAAAATTCACGGTTATCTTCCTTGACCTGTTCCAAGAACCGGTCACAGGAAGCGTTGAACTCGTCCACGTTCAGCGAACGGTACCAATCGTACAGACGGTCGGGCAAAGTCCGGTCGATCTCACCGACCGCAAACCCGATGCCGTACTCTGCGGTGATCTCTTCCATATAGGTGTTTTTACACACCAAGATCGGCATGTGGCAATACGCCGCGTGGTACAGCTTGATCGAAACCGCCGTATCCAGCGCGATCCTGCCGCTGCCGTACAGGTTGTTGATGACGTCCGAATCACCCAAAAACTTCACGGTATCACTCGTCGGGAACCGATCGTGGAAACGCGCGTTTTCAATGCCGTGTTCTTCGGCGTATGCTTTTAAGGTGTCGGCATTGGTGCCGAAATAGCAGAGTTCAAAGCGCTCGTCCCCCGCAAAGGTATCGAGCAGTTTTTGATTCATCTCAAAAAAGCGGACGTTACCCACAAAGGATAACCGAATCGGTTTATCCGCCGCTTGCAATGCCTTCCGCGGCTCAAAGTCTTTGAGCACCGCGTGATTAAAGCTATGTACGCGGACGTAGTCGTGTTCCGGTAAGAATGACCGGAATCCGTCAGACGAGATCGCGGTAAACGCCGATTTTTTGATGACTTGCTTAAAACGGTTAAAGACCCATTTTTTCTGTTCACCGCAATAATCGCGTACGTTCAGGCAATACTTGCCTTTCCATTTGCGGGCAAGGTAATCCGCAAACATGAAGATCGCCACGTCGTTCCATACGATGATAAAATCGTACTTGTTTTTTTCAAGGATCTTCGTGGCATAACCACGGAATTTGAAATACTGCAGCACCTTGACCCATTTGGGGAGATCATGATCCACTTTGTTTTCAAAACGGTAGATATGTTCGGCGGGAAATTCCTCCTCCTCGCCGTATTTATCCATATACACAATATCAAATTGGATACCGTGTTCCTGTAAAAACTCGGTATACAAGGTAATCAGTGACATGTGTTTGATGTTGACCGCACTTAAAATGCAGATCTTCATGTTATCCCTCTTTTATAACCTCAATGTATTTCGCGGTGCAGATCTCTGCCGAGAGGTTCTGCTCCACGTACGCTCTGCCGTTTGCGCCGATCTTATCGAGTTGGTTCATCTTTTCATAACACAGCCGGATCGTATCGGCAAGCGCCTCGTCGTTTTCCGGCTCCACACAGAGTCCGGCACCGGTCTCATCGAGCACGCGTGCCAATTCACTGTGGGTATCAAAGGACGCGACGATGGGTGTGGAGCACGCCATGATCGTCCACGTCTTACTGGGAACGGCACTGCCGCCCGCGCCCTTGTTGCACAGCACGGTGCACACGTCACCGAGCGAATACACCTCGGCAACCCGCTCGGCGGGCTGCAACGGATAAAACTTGACGTTTTGAAGTTCTGTCGCCTGCGCTTTGAGCGATTCTTCCGCGGCACCTCTGCCGAAAATGAGAAAATCGATCGGCTCTGCCTGCAACCGCTCGGCGGCGCGGATCAAAGTATCCACGCCCTGCAACAACCCCAAATTCCCCGCGTATACCACCGTAAAGCGGTCGGGGTCGATGCCGAGCTCCTTGCCCAGCACATTCTCATACCGGTTGACGGGTCGTACGGTTTCGGTGTTGATCCAGTTGGAAATGACGCGGATCTTCTCCTCCGGCACGCCTTTTTCCATAATATTTTGCTTAATATCCTCGCTGATAACGATGATCTTGTCGGCGTATCGGTAGGTGCGATCCTCGATCTTTCTGCCGATCTTCCACAAAAGGCCGTCTTTTTTGGCAAGACCTGCCGTGACCAGCGAATCGGGGAACACGTCTTGCAGATTATAGATAAACGGGACTTCCCGTCCGTATTTTTTGGATAAGCGGTTTTTCACCAGCCCACACAAAATGCCCTGCGTCGGCGGGGTGCTGGCGCCAAACACCACGTCAACGTCCTTCGCACGAACACCTTTGTGGTATTGTGCCAGATTAACCAGCACGTAGCGAAGCGCTCGACCGATGGGGTTGCGCCCCTCGCGGAACATCGCAAAACGGTGGATCTTCACCTTGCCGCCGTGCAGTTCCTCGTATTTGATCGTCTTATACCGTTCCCTTTCCTCGGCGGTAATTCCTCTGGTCGGGGTGGGGCAATAATTTTCAATTTCAATGCCGGCGCTCACGTACGCCTGTTCCAGATCCTCGGTGAGATGGGAACTGGAAATGCGTTCCGGCGCGTAGTACGGGGAGAGTTTTAAGATCTTCATGACAAAAACATCCTTTTCAGCGCTTTGTTCGTTGGGGATCAAACAGCATCACATTCATGCGTTTGCCGTCGGTATCGGTGACAACCAGTGTATCGTTTACAAACCGCACCGCGTCCAAGATCTCCTCTTCTCGGTCAGCCAGCAACGACAATCGGCCGAAATGCTGTGACAAGGTTCCCATATGTTCGAGCTTGAGTGTATCGCCCGCGTGATAGTACTGAATGAAATCTGTGACACACGGCAACGCGAGCACGGCATCCAGTCCTTCGATCTTGCCGATCGTGCCGACAGTCAGCGGTAACATCAACTGCGCGCCGACGCCTTTCATGTGCATAAGGTCTATGTCTTTCACTTCGTCGTCGGTATACATCGGTTCACCGAGCGCACAGCGGATCATGAGTTTCATATCGTTGACGCCCACCATCGGCTCGGTCAATTTAAAGAGCATGCCGCCCGACAGACGATAACCCATCTCGTGAAAATAGATCTTTCCCTTATACGGCAAAGACTGGAAAAACGCGGTGCCGTTTTTAAGCCCCATACCATTGAGCATGCGCCGCACATTTTTGTCCATGTGCTCCAGATAGTACGCCGCATACTTAGACGGTGCGTAGGTAAACGCACTGATGGGGGTCGTGCTACCGGTGGGATCGGTCACATAGGTATCCATGATAAAATACGGGATCGCCTCACCGTCACGCAACAAATAGCGAACACCAAATAATTCGCCGTCGTTTTCAATGAATTTTTCCGCCACGATGCGTTTGCAGGTGGACGCATCCATCGCCACCTTGTACGCACGGCGCACTTCCTCTTTGTTGCGGCAGACCGAAATACCTTTGGAGGAGCACCCGTCCACCGGCTTGAGAATGATAGGATACTCAATACGGTCGAGCTCCTCATCGGTGGTATCGACCGTGATAGTATATTCTTCGGGGGTATCCACACCGTACTGCCGACAATACGCCTTAAATTCGTCTTTGTTGGCGCAACGGTTCCAGATCTCGGTGTTGGTATAGCAAGGGAGCCCTTCCCGCTCGCATAAAATGAGCAGGTTGCGAATGTTAAACTCGCTCGGCCCACAAAACACACCGTCGATGTGTTTTTCCTTGATAAGGGCGGAAAGTCCGTCAAAATCCGTCGTGCTGACAAATGCTGCTTCGTCTGCCGCTTCTTTGGCAACACCGTGAGGTTGATCATCGGTCGCGATGGTATAAACACCCATCCGGCGCGCGTTTTTGACAATATCCAAGGATGCCGAGGTACCGCCCAGCACCAGTAACCGTTTGCCGTTCAGTTGCATCGTTGACTCCCCTTTTTTAAATCATTCGCCGACTTTGGCTTCCTCGGCGGCGGGTACGGTGACGGGTTGCTCGGTCGCGTTGATGTTCTTGCACGCGACCACACTGTACACCGTCATAAACAAGATCTTAATATCCATCCAAAACGTTACCGTTTCGGCATATTCGGCGTCATACGCGAATTTTTCTTCTTGCGAGATGGAGTTGCGGTAATACGCTTGGGTGTACCCCGTCACGCCGGGGCGTACCTCTAAGCGTTTTTTGCGAATGTCGTCAAGCTCCTCGTACGGCACCGTTGCCAGCGTCGGGCGAGGACCGATCAAGCTCATGTCCCCTTTGAGCACGTTTAAAAACTGCGGGAATTCGTCCAAACTGGTCTTGCGGAGTATTTTGCCGATTTTGGTCACGCGGGGATCGTCTTTGCCTGTATATGTAGAGCCGTCTGCATTGCGCAGATCCGGCGCGTTCACAGACATCGAGCGCAGCTTATACATCGTAAAGGTCTTACCGTTCCTGCCGCGGCGGGTAGCATTGTAAAAGATCGGCCCTTTGTCGGTGAAATAGATCAGCGGCGCACACACCGCGATCACGAGCAATACAAACGGCAGAGCTACCAAACTACCGAGAATATCAATGACGCGCTTGAAAAAGTGCTTATACATGATGAAAAGCCCCCTCTTTATTTCACGGTCACGCGCACCCGCGCGAGTGCCGACTCACACGCCGCTACCGCTTGGTCGGCGGTGTCGCCACCAGCGATGACGAACCCGACACGGTCGGTGGAACTGCCGATCTCACCGGCGGGTTCCCCCACCGTTTTGGTAAATTGGATCTCTTTAACGCCCTCGATGCGTTTGGCTTCCTCGACACCGTCGATCGCGGCGATCACACCGCACGGGACATCAAAATACCGGATCGCCGCCCCCTTATTCCATTTCGGGGTAAGGTCGGGCTCAATGCCGCAGGCGATCTCGATGGTGGCTCGTATCATATCCACACCCGTGGACAGCGGTACCAAGTGGGTGGTGATACAGTCGCCGCCCATGCGGGCACCGATCTCCACCATTTTGGGGCCGTCTTTCGTGAGCATGATCTCCGCGTGTGCGGGGCCATTCTTGATACCAACGGCGAGCGCGGCACGTCCCGCTAAATTTCGAATCGCATCCAGATCCTCCGCCGCTAACCGGCTGGGCTGTGAATGCCCCATTTCCACAAAATGCGGCGCGCCGGTGGTCAGCTTATCGGTCACCTGCAAAATGTGCGGTACACCGCCTTGCACGATGATCTCGACACTGACCTCGGGACCCTCCATATATTCCTCGACGATAACGCCCGCGCCGCGCGATTCGTGTCGGGAATAGTCGTATTGCGATGCGAGCTCGTCTTTGCTGTGACACAGCACCACCCCGCGGCTGCCCGCGTTGTCCAGCGGCTTCATAATACACGGGAACGAGACCGTTTCGGTCGCTTTTACAAATTCCTCGTCCGTATGCGCGATATGATACCACGGATGCGCGACGCCCGCCGCCTCGAACGCTTTGATCATCTCGCCCTTGTCGGTGGCCTTGATCGCACAGTCCATCGTGATCCCCGGCAGACCGCAGACTTCGGCAGCCTTGGCGATGGAGCGCATTGGCATATCGGTGGCGAGTGTCATAATGCCGTCGGGTCCAAACCGACGGGCAGTCTCGGCAACGCCGTCAATGTCGATGGTGCTGACCTCAAAGAATTCATCCGCAAGCGGAATACCGACCGCTTTGGGGTTATAGTCAATCACGCCGACGTAATACCCCAGCTCTTTCGCTTTCTTGATAGCAGGCACCTGCAGGATCGAGGCGCCGATAATGAGTATCTTTTTTGCCATCATGCCTCACCCTTTAGTGAAGATAATCCTTGAGAATCGCACAGTAGTTGTCCAAAATATACGTAACGTCCTCGTCCGTCAGGCGGGTATGTAACGGCAACGTGATCTCGTTTGCGAACATCGCGTAGGCGTTCGGGTAATTGGCAATATCGAACCCTAACTTCTTATACGCGGTGTGCATGGGGAGCGGCTTATAGTGCACGTTACAGGCAATACCGCGCTCCGCCATCTTCACGATGATCTCTTGCCGCTCGTCCGGTGTGATACCGGGGATGCGCGTTAAGTACAGATGCCCCGACGAGTTGTACGCGTCGGTGTAATGCGGTAACACTTCTACGCCGAGCGGTTTTAACGCCGCGTCGTACCGCTCGATGATCTCGCGGCGGCGGCGCAGCATTTCGGGATACCGTTCAAACTGTGCAAGGCCGATCGCACCCATGATGTCGGTCATATTGCACTTGTACCACGGCCCGACGATATCGTATTCCCACGCGCCGAGCCGGGTTTTCGCTAATGCGTCCTTGCTCTGTCCGTGCAGGCTTAACAGTTGGTATTGCTTGTAGATCTCCGCATCATCCACACCGTCAATGGTGCGCCATGTACAGGCGCCGCCCTCGGCGGTGGTGAAGTTTTTGACCGCGTGGAAGCTGAAATTGGTGAAATCCGCGATCGCGCCGACCTTTTTGCCGTGCCGCTCGGCACCGAGCGCGTGCGCGGCATCGCACACCACGGCGATTCTGCCGATGGCTTTCTGCAGATCAGTGTTCGGTTTGAACAGCTTATTCTTGCGCTCAACGATCTCAAAAATGCGGTCGTAGTCACACGGAATACCCGCAATATCGACGGGAATGATCGCCTTGGTGCGCTCGGTGATGGCGGCTTCGAGCGCGTCGTAATCCATTTCCAGCGACTCTTTCTGACAGTCCACTAACACAACACGAGCGCCCACGTGGTCAATGACCGAAGCGGACGCTGTGTAAGTATACGCACAGGTGATGACCTCATCCCCTGCGCCGATCCCCAGCACGCGCAACGTCATTTCGGCACAGGCGGTCTGGGAATTCAAACAAACGCATTTCGCCGTACCGACGTAGTCAGCGAGAAGCGTTTCCAATTTTTTCACTTTCGGGCCGGTGGTGATCCAGCCGGAACGCAGGGTATCCACCACCTCCGCTATCTCACGCTCCGAGATATCCGGCGGAGAAAACGGAACATTGCGTTTGTTACAGACATCGTTCGCCATCAAAAATCATCCCTTTTTCGTTCGTTCTGAGTTCCGGGCGCAATGGTGTTAAGTATACACTACAATATTGTACCACTTGTCCAAATACCTGTCAAGTATATAATATATAATATATATATAACAACAAAAAAGGAGGCGACTTGCCTCCTTTTGCGGGCGAGCAATGCTCGCCCCTACCGTTTGCTTATAACCTCGTCGGATCCGTTGGATTGTTGACAATACCGAAGCCGCACAGGACCGGCAACAGTACGTTAAGCAAGCCGTCCACGGTGCTGCCGATATCCAGTCCCGCGAACTCCTTGACGCAGAACGTAACCAGTGCCGCGATGGACACCCACAGTGCCCACGATTTAAAACGGTTCATTTCTCATTCCTCATTTCACTAAAATGGCGGAGACCGCGCTGACCGCCGCCGCGATGAGGGCGGCGGTCAGCTTGTCCCATTGTCGGGCGGGGCGGGAAGCCGCCGCCTTGACGTCCGCTTTGATCTCACGCACGTCCTCGCGCAGGTGTCTCAGGTCGCTGTTGGTCTCGCGAAGCTCCGCCGCCAGCGCGTGAATGTCCCGCACCTCCTGCTCGAGCGCGTCGATGCGATGGTGCGCCGATTTGACGCTTTCGCCGATCTTGGTCAGTTCGTCCACGCTCACGCCTCCTTCGGCACGATCGCCATCTGGATGCAGTCGATCGCGTTGCCGAGCACGCCCGCGTACCCGTCGCCCGTTTTGTCGGACAGTCCCGTGCACCAGCCGTACCAGCCCTTGCTTTTCTGCGGTGACACACGGTAGCGGATCTCGTACCCGTCCGCACCGACGAGCTGCATCTGCACCGCGTCGATCGCCTTGCCGCGGATACCCGCGTAGTCGGTGTCGTTTTCCACCCACGGCAGCCAATCCTTGCCGAGCAGATGGACGCGATACCGCAGCGACCCGACGCTCGGCACCGCCTGCAGAGCGGTCATCGCCTTGCCCTGTACGCCCGCGTAGCCGTCGGCGCTTTCTTCGTTGTAATCGGTCACCGTCGGCCACCATTTGGCGGTGTACGCGCGGTAGGTGACGTGCGGCTCGGTATCCGTCGGCAGATCCGCCTCCAGATACGGCGTCGGGTCGACGTGCTTGTTATCCAGTCGCACCTCAAAGTGCAGATGCGCGCCGAAGCTGCGCCCCGTGTTGCCCATCGTGCCGATCTCCTGACCCCGTTTCACGGTCTGCCCGAGCTTGACGTACACGAGGGCAAGGTGCGCGTACAAGGTCGAATATCCGTTCCCGTGATCGAGCTTTACGCAGTTTCCGTAGCTGGCATTTCCGACCGCCAGCTTGTTGTTCTTCTTGCCCGTTTGGCAAAACACGACCTTGCCGTCACTGTGCGCGATGATCGTGTCGAGCTGTGACTTGTATTTAACGACGTCAACGGCCTTGTGTCCCGTGCCGAACCTTGCAGTGATCTGATTTTCACCGGTTTTTAAAACTCTGCTTGCCATATATTACACACCTCCCTCCGTGATGCCGTCGATATAGGTGTCAATATCCCGCAGATACGAACACTCTATCGTGACGTTGCCCGTTTCGCTTGTAAACGTCATGCACGGGGCAACGCGTTTTACCCCGTTTACCGTGCCGTCCGCCGCCGCCGTATAGGTCTCCCCGTTAACGGTCACGGTCTCCTCGGACAGGGTCAGGGCATACGGGACGTACGGAGAAGCCGTCGTGCCTTTTTCGATCATGGGGTATATCGTGAAATCGTCGAGCACCGTTCCGTTATCAACGCGAATATGCAAATATAAGCGCGCCCTTTCTTCGGTTTTCGAGAAATCATTATGCGATTTGCCGCTTGAAATATGTGCACCGCCGCTTAGCGTCCCATCGGTTTTATAAAAATAATTGCCGATCGAAACGCCGTCCGGCAAAGCCGCTCCGCTCGAAACACAGTACGCTGTTCCGTCAAGAAAAGCATCGGAAAGCAACGTAGCATTCGTGCCCGTACCGTTGCCGTGCAGACAGAATATCACGATGGAGGTTGCCGTGCCGTTCATCGTGATCGACCCGTCGCCGTTATCGGTAAAGGTGATACCGCCGGCCGTCCGCGTGGACTGCGGATACGGATACGGCAATAGATTTCGGCTTTTCACCTTCACCGTTACCTCGTGCTCGACGGATGATACGTCGCTCAGCGCGACCGCCGCACCGCTCGCCATGCCGTTCATATACCTGCTGGCTCGCAACACGGCACGCTGCCCCGCCTCGTACACCCTCTTCTCGTTCTCCGCTATTGCGGTGAGCTTATCCGCTACGCTCATTCGGCTTCACCCCCGATAAGGCTTTCTTGGATCGCAAGAATGCCGTCAAGCGCGGTGTCGACATCCCCGATCGCTTCTTCAAGGACGTCTAAGCTTTCGGCATTCTCGCTTATCCCCGACCTCAATTCGGATTCGACAGCTCCAATTTTAACGAACAGATCGCTGTTTATTGTCCCCTGATTATTTTCAAGCTCTGCAATACACTCTGCGATATGACCATACAGATCGCTCCTTGTTACCGATAGGTCGATGCTCAGATTGTCCGCCAACGTATACACGACGCAGTTGGCGATCGCTTTTTTCGAATCGGCATCCAAGGCTTGATCCACGTCTCTGGCACCAAGCTCCGCAACGAGCTCTTCCTTTTCGGAGTCCGTGTAGTAATCCACACCCTTTTGCGGGGTGTAGCCGTCAGCGCCCTTGTCGCCCTTGTCGCCTTTTTCACCGTCCTTGCCATTCAGCTCACCGGCTTCAAGCTTTTGCTCGACGGTTTTTAATAAAAATTGCGCCTCGTCCAACGCTTCCTGCCACGCGGGACGCACGGTCTCACCGAGCGGCTCACCGTCCTCGCGATCCTCAAATCGCACATACGCGGGTGCTGCGTGAAACCGCACGATCTCAGTATCATCCCCGTCCTGCTCCACCGCGACCAGCCGCAGCGTCGCCACGCCCGCCGCCGTCCACGCGGACGGGATCTCATACGATACCACGCCCGCGTCTGCGTCCAGCAGAGCGGTGGTATCGTATCCGCCGCACCCGTCCACGATCTCCAGGCGATAGCGGCACCCCTCAAACGGCACTCGGAACCGCACGACCGCCGCTTTGTGGTCGCCCGTATATCCCGCCGCCTGCGGCGTGCTCGGCGTTACGCCCTCGGCCGTGACGGTGAAATCAATGGTATAAAAAGCCAAATGTTTCGCCTACTTTCCTTTCCTTTTGTTTTGTTTTTCATAGGGGAGGGGTCTCCCCTCCCGTCAAGATCAACATGTCAACAGCGGGAGGCAAAACGCCTCTCCTACACCCAAACCAATGGGAACCCGTAGGGGCGATTATCAATCGCCCGCACCCAACGCCTCCCTTTAGGCAAGGGAGGTGTCTGTGGCAAAGCCACAGACGGAGGGATCGTTCGATTCCGTCGCGCTCCGCGCGACACCTTCATTCTTCATTCTTCATTCTTCATTTTTCACTGCGGTGCAACGCACCGCTATATCGCCGCTTTGTCCAGCGTCAGCTTCTTCTCCGCGATCTTGCCGGCGAGCGCCTTGTTGACGGTGGCGGTGTTCTTCGCCTTCTTCGCCGCCGCCTGCTCGCGGGCGGTGACCAGCCGCTGTGACAGCTCGCTTAAGCTCTTTTGCTTCACCGCCGTCGCTGAACGCTCGGCTACCGTCCGTTTTCGATCGACGCTCTCCTGCGCGGACACCGCCGTTCCGGAACGGGACAGTCCCAAATTGCTGAGTGTTTCCGCGATCTGACGCCGCTCGATCAGCGCTTCCACCACCGCGCGGTCGTACGCCGCATCGGCGGTCGCCTGCGCGACTTTTTGCTCGGCGGCGATCTCCGTCTCGGTCGCGACGGTGTCTGCGTCCACTGCCCGATCATACGCGGTGATCGACGCGTTTGCCGCGTCGGTCTGCTGTTTTTGATAAGCGGACAGCAGCGCTTCCGCCTGTTGTTTCGTGAGTTTTGTCGCCATCGTCATTTCCTCCCTGTGATCACACGCCACGTGATACTGCCGACCCGCAGTGACTCACCCTCAAGCTGCAACGCGAACCGCCGACAGCGGGATATGCCCGGCGTCAGCCGCACCCCGTCTCGCGCGGGACGCGGAACGTCGGCGTACTTGCCCCGCTCGGTCACATACGCAGCGCTTACCGCGCCGTGCGCCGCGGCGTCTGCAAAGATGCGCGTGACGTGCTTGTACTCATCCGGTGAACCGAGATCAAACTGCTTGGTGCACAGCATTCCCCGTACCGGTCGTGAGGTGAGCGCATACACCGCGTCGGCCCAATTTTCGCCGCTGTGCGAGATCACGGTATCCTGCTCACCCTCCTGCCAAAACCAGTACAGCACCCGCACGTTCCCTACCGTATACGCGGCAGGGATGCGGAGCTTGCCGTTCACCCTGCACAGCGACTGTGCCCAAGCTCCGGTACCGTCAAACGACCACCGCGTCCAGCGCGGCACGGCTTCGTCGGTCGCCGTGAAGATATCGTCGTCCCACAACAGCCAATATTCGCCGTCAAGCACGGTAGCCGCGGCTACCGTCGGATCCTTCGCTCTGAGCAGCGGACGGATCGGCTCGGAGATCACCGTCACGGTGCGCTGAGACAGCTGACCGCTCGTACTGAGCGTGTACACCGTGCCGTCCGCGCACGCCCACACCAGACGGTTGCCGCAAAGCGCCACCGTATCCGGCAGATCACAGCCGATCTCCGCGTGGATGGGCGTGATGGGAAACACCGCCGTCGCAGTGGTGTCGGTAACCGCGCCGCTTTGCACGTCCTCGACGGTCACGGTATCACTGCGCACGTATTCGGCGGCGTACAGCGAATGCTCCTTGAACAGCAAGAGCAGCTCGCCCTGCTTACCGAACGCGGTCAGCGCCTCGTCGGGATCGCCGAGCGACGCGTACGCCGTCACCGGAAAATATAAAGGATCGTTCAGCGCGCTCCACATCACGTACTGCCCGCCGCCCAAAAACAGACGCGTACCGCCCGCCGCTAAACTGCGGTCACCGCCATACCAGGTGCCGAACCGCATATCCGTATACGCCGGCCCGCCGCTGTAGCGGCGCTGCGCCTTGACGGTCACGTCGTTACGCACGCCCTCGCTCGTCACGGCGCAGGGCGTGCCGTCTTTTAGAAACCAGAAGCAGTGACCGTTACGATCCAGCTGTACCCGATATTCGCCGGACGCGGCGGATACGTACTCCGTGCCGGCCACCGTCCAGGTCAGTGTGCCGCTCGCACGCGTCAGCGTCACGGTGAGTACACTGCCTTCGCGGAGCTCGGGCAGATAGTAGTAGATGCCCGCCCCGTCGGTGCTGTAGGTACAGCGAAACCACTCGGTCAGGCTATTATATGCCTCTACGCGGTCACCTGTGAGTGCCGTTTCGGCACGGGTGGCGACGGGCGTGCCGTTCGTCATGTACAACGGCATGTACGCCTCGTCGTACAGCGGCTCCCATACGTTATCACCGGCGTTGACGCCGTAGATGTCGCCGTTGCTCAAAAACAGCAACGAGGTGTACCGCGAGAGCAGCTCGGCACTGCCGACGGACACCAAAAAACCGCAAAGCCCCGGCTGTCCCGACGTGATGAAATATCCGCCGGTGGGAACGCCGTTCTCGTCAAACACCGTCACGCACAGATCCGCGCTCGCCTCGGTATCGCCCGACGCCAGCACCAGCAGATAGCCGTCACGGTCGGTGAAATACTGCGTGCGCGTATTCAGCGCGAAGGCGGCGAAACGCGTACCGTCTGTCACAAAGCCCTCGCGGGTGCGCAGGACACCGTCCTTCCAGTGCACGTCGCAGCAGTCGGACAGCTGCGTATCCCCGATCAGCGTCGCGTCAGTGCCGACGTTCAGCCCGCCCGACAGTGCGGGAACCGTCGCCGCCACGCGGCTGTTTTTCGCCATGCGGGGGTGCTTCATACGTCACACCCCCGCGGCAGGGTGTCGGTACGGCGCTCGTAGCCGCTTCGCACCGATACCCGCTTTTGATCGTACAAGCTCGCAAACAGCTGCTGGTTATCGCCGTCGCCGTGGGCGGCGGCAAGCAGCATTGCGACACCGTACGGCAAAATATCCCGCGCGGTGCGCTCCGAGAGCGGCAGCTCCTGCCGCAGTGAGCACAGCGGTGCCGCCACCTCGCCGCTCTCCGACAGCGACAGGTCACACACTAACTGATTGATGACCGACAGTCCGCGCTTGTACGTTTCCGTGTTCTGCGCGCTGTCAAGCTCGCCCAACGTATCGGTATATCCCAGCAGACGCATCGCCTGCCGAAAAACCTCTTGTCCTGTCATTCCTTTCGCCTTCTCTCTACCACGTTTTTGGTGTAAGGGGTGGCAATACGCCACCCCGCTCCCTCCATTGTCTGCCTCGCCTTTAGGGCAATATCGGGTTGCGCCCCTTGCCTCCCTTGTGTAAAGGGAGGTGTCGAGCCGCCCCTGCGGCGAGACGGAGGGATTGTTTCATTCCGTCGCGCCTTGCGCGACACCTTCATTTTTCATTATTCATTATTCCTTCTTCACTGCGTGATATGGGACATCTCACGCAACAGCCCGTCCACGTCCGGCACGATCCCGCGCGGCAGGCGCTTTAAATACTGCTCGGCGGTGATAACGCCGCGGTCAAACAGATTATCCAGCGTCACAATGGACTGGCTCTCGCTCCACAGCGTCGCCGCACCGACGTCCACCTTCACGCACAGAATGAGGTCACGATAACGGTCACCGTCGAACGGCAGATACCACGTTCCCAGCTCGTCACGGACCTTGAGTGCGCGGTTGCCGTAGCCGGTGATCCAGAACTCCGCCCACAGCCGCGCGACCTGCTCGCAGAACGCGTAAAACCGCGTTTGTACGGTCTGTAACGGCAGCATAGCGGCTTCTCTGACCGCCACGATGGCAGAGGTGTTGTCGGGCGTCACGTCACCCAGCGAAACGGCGTTCGCGCCGCTTTGCGCCAGCGTGTTTTGGATCAGCGACTCGATCTCCGCGGACAGCGCCGATGAAAATGCGGGCGGATCCACGTAGGTCAACGCACTGCGCACGTCGTCACCGCTGCCGAACACGCGGATCACCTGCCCGGGATCGTTGGTGACGGGCTGCTGTACCACGTCGCCGTTGACGAGTAAGGTCGGCAGGCCCTGCATCATCATCGACCACACCGACGCCGTCAGCATGCGGTTGATGGCGATCTGATTGGGGATCAGATGCGTGATCTCGCTTTGTCCGTACACGCAGTCGGGAAGGGTGTCCCAGCGGAACACGCACAACGGATACAGCCGCACCCCCATCTCCCATGCGGGGCGAACGGTGACACCGCGGCAGACCTGCACGCCGTACAGATGCGCCTCGCCGTTTTCGTCGTATTGCTTGTAGAATTTTGTCAGTAAGATCGCTTTGCCCTCGCCCTCCGGCTCACCCGCGGGGGTAAACTCGTCGCGGTCGGGGCGAATGGACGCGATCTCGTCCTTGGAACGGCCGTAGCGCTTCGCCAAGCGGCGCAGCTCGTCCACCGTACGGCGCTGGGCGATGACGATAAACGGCTGCTCCTGAACGTCGTCCACGGTAGGATCACCGAAATAGACGTTTTCGATATCCAGCACCTCACAGGCGATATCGCCGGTGATGGGCGCCGTGCGCCGCTCGTCGGCGTATTGACCGGTGCGGACGCGCTCGTCCCAGTAGGTGTACAGCACGCCGGTGCCGGTGGTGTACGCGCCGCGCAGCACCTGCGCGCGCAGCTGCTCAAAGCCCACCCGCTCCGCGGTGACCTCAAAATACCGCGACAGCGCGTCGGTAATCAGCCCTATCTCCTCGTCGTAGGGAAGCGCGGACGGCGTGCCCGCCGCTGCGGCGCGTTTGTTACGGTAGGTGCGCTCCCGCAGTGCCGCGGTATCCGCCACACCGTCGGCGGAAAAATTCACCGCCACGGGACTCGCCCCCACCGCCGCCATCTTGTAATCGCCGATGCGGCGAATGATGTTGTGGCGCACCAGCGGACGCTCGCCGCCGCAGTGCGCGCCGTGCCATTGATCGCCGCTGAAAAAACGGCGGTTGATCTCGTTTTGACGGTATAAGCCCTTCTCGCCGATACCGGTCTTGTATCGAACGCCCGCGCGGTATTCGGTGAACACCTGCTCGGGATCGTCCCATCTGCGTTGTGTCTGCATAACTCCTCACTCCCGCCATCCCCCACCAAGGCCCCCTTGTGTAAAGGGGGCTCCGCCCGCAGGGCGGTGGGGGATTGTTCATTCCGTCGCCGCAAGGCGACACCTTCATATTCGTCCATCGGACGAATATTTCACACGCGAAGCGTATTTCATCACGCGACAGCGTGATTTCACCGCGGCTTTGCCGCGATTTCACTGCGACGGTGCAACCGTCCCTTAATACACGTACGCGTACACCGCATCCGCCGCACTGTTTTTCACGATCAGATCGTAATAGGTGCGGTAATCGAACTTGTACGCATCCGCCGCCTGGTTCCGGGACGGATCAAAGGTGCGAACACGCTCGGTCTTCTTGACCAGGCTTGCCGCCTTTTTGGGCAGGATAAGCAGCCCGACGGACTGCGCGTTGTCGGCGGGTGCAAAGCCGCCGGCGGTCTCGTCGCGGATGACCGCGCCGTCCTCGTCCTTGGTCACGGTCGCACCGTCGTAGAACGTATACGCGCTCTTCATGCGGTTGTCGGCAACCGGAAACAGCGGAATACCGTTGATGCACTTGACCTCGTAGTACACGTCACCCTTTTTGAATTCGGTGACGGTGATGTGGCGGGACAGCTCCGGTGAGTTCTGGATCGCCGCCCACATCGCGGGGTTGACGAAGCAGACGAGCGGCTCGTCGAAGCCGACTTGCGTTTGCACGGCGGCACACGCCTCGTTGAACATCTTAAACGCCTGCGTGTCGGGAGTACCGGTCACGGTATGACCCTTGGTGACGGCAAGACCCGCCAGCTTCGACAGACAGTACGCGTCGACCTCGGGCACCACGCGGGTACGCACGAATTCGCCCAGCACCTGACCGGCGAGATTCGCAATACCCGTCTCGTCCTCGTCCTCGCGGTCGAGCTGGAACGAACGGGCGCGATCCATTTTCAGCGTGTACGGCTGATTGCTGACCGTCACCGTGCCCTTGATAAAGCCGGTGTCACGGTCGTAATCGCCGAGACCCGACAGCTCCATTTCGGGGAGCAGTACCGTTTTTGCGCCCACGAATTTGGAGCGCAGTACGTTGTCGGTAAAAAAGCCGGTAACGGGGCCCTGCACGAACAGCTTGTCAAGCTCCCCCGTCAGTTTTTCACAAAATTCCAAAGTATTGATAGCCATGTTTTCTCCTTTTCTAATTCCGTCCGCGAAGCGGACACCTTCATTTTTCATTTTTCATTCTTCATTTTTCAGTGCGAGGCGGAGCCTCGCACGCCCGAGATCATCGCCGCCACGGCGGGATCGGGTGTGGGGGTAAGCTCCGTGCGTTGCGCACCCGCCGACGCCGCGCCCGCTTTGCGGGCGGCATCAGATGCCGCTTTTACGCGCACCCGTTCACGGTGTTCGTGCCGCAGATACGCATCCAGCAGCGGGATCCCCTCGTCCAGTGCCGCTCGGATCACCGATTCGGGAACCGCGCTAAACGCCGCAACGTCGGGACACTCCTCGCGAAGCCGACAAAAGTCGTCTGCCAAACGCTCCTCGTCGCTGATGGCGGGCGCGTCCTCCCCGCACAGCGTATCGACAAACTCGCGTACGCCGAGTCCGTGCTGCTGTGCCAGTACTTTAAGCTTTTCGAGCATCGGTTCTACGGTATCGAACTTCATGCCCTTTTGCGCGTAGACGGTCGCCTCCTCCAAGCTCAGGTGGTAGTCCTGCTTGTTGAATTTGACCGGCAGGCAAAACGCGGACTCCTGCAAGCCGTCTCCCGACGGCTCATTCGTTCCGCGCTCTTCGCCTGCTCTTTTTTCGGGCGACGTATCAAGGCTTCTCCTTGAGGAGAAGCTGTCACCGCAGGTGACTGATGAGGTGTCGATTTCAGACTCCCCACTTCTCTGTTCACCCATATCTTCAGGCGGTGTGGTAGCCGCCGTGAAACCTGTATTATCCATAACCATCCTCCTTTTTAATTCCGTCCGCGCAGCGGACACCTTCATTCTTCACTGTTCATCATTCATTCTTCATTGCGGCGGCACTGCCGCTTACCGCTGCTCCTCGCCGTCGTAGCTTAAGAAATTCTCGTATTCGCGCCGAAGTTTTTGCTGCTCCTCGCTCACTTTTCGACGTGCCTTCGGCTTGCACGCCTCGTATTCCCGAAGTAAGATCACCGTCACGATTCCGAGTACAAATCCAATCACTGCCTGCATGTTTCTTTTGCTTCCTTTCTCCCACGTTTTTGATGGTAGGGTGCAATACGCACCCCCGCTTCTTCCACTCTCTGCCCCGCTTCCCAAAGCCTCCCTTGCCTAAAGGGAGGTGTCTGTGGCAAAGCCACAGACGGAGGGATCGTTCGATTCCGTCGCGCTCCGCGCGACACCTTCATTCTTCATTCTTCATTCTTCATTTTTCACTGCGGTGCAAAACACCGCTATATCCACCCTCGCTTCAACTCCCCCGCCAGCACCGACCCCTCGGTCGCCCGCTCGGGACTTGGCGGCGCGGGGCGGAAATGCGTGATATCCTCCATCGCGTAGCGAAGCGCGTCCATCAGATGATCCTCCCCGCCGCGCGGGCGGTTGATAATGCCCGCCGCCGTCTTTTCCCACGCATACGACGCGAGCTCCGCCACCGTTTCCCGACACATCGGATGCACCAATATCCGATATTCCTGCAGCCGCGCAATACCGTGTAGGAGCGAGCCTGCGCCCTTGTTCGCGGGCGTGATACGGTAGATCCCCGCGCGGCGCAGCTCCTCGTTGGATTTCGGTTCCGCCGAATCCGCACGGATACGCTCGCCGTCGTACCCCATTCGGCACAGCTGCTCGGCGATATCGCCGTTGAGCATACCGCGGCGCTTGAACTCGTCAAACACGTACAGCACCCGATCGATCGGGTTGACCGCCGCCGCGATAAAGGCGGTCGGGTCGTTGGAATAGCCGTAATCCAAGCCGTACACGCGGCGGTATTTCCAAGACTCCGGCAGGCGATCAATATCGAAATCCGCGATCGCCCAGTTGTCGTAGATCAGCCCGTCTGCGATCCCCCATTCGCCTCGCCCCGCCACTGCAAAGCGGCGCGGGTCGTCCCGCTTCATGCGGTCAAACACGGCGCGGTCGGCGTCGTCTAAAAACTCGTTGCACCGATAATCGGTGGTAAAGGTCGCGACGTTCTCCGCCGGCTTGTCAAAAAAGCGCGCTTTCAGCCAGTGATGCTCGCTCCACGGGTTAAAGGTCAGCGTCGTCTGCTTGAACAGCGGCGGCGGCACTTCACCGCGCGGCACCGACAGGTCAAAGGTATCGAACGCCTCCTCGCTCTCAATCTCGAACGCCTCCTCCACCCACACCCAGCACAAACAGCCGTGCGTTACGGTGGTGGACGCGATCTTGTACACGTCGTCAAACCCGCGAAACAGGATCTTCTGCCCCGTCGGCAGATACGTCATCTCCATGGGACTGAGTGTCGCTTTCCATAAATGCGATACCCCCAGCCGCGCCGCCGCCCATTGCAATTGCGCAAAGGTACTGCTGCGGTGCGTGTCCATGATACGGCGGATAACGAGCAGATTCGCCTGCGGGTATTGCATCAGCCGTATCAGAAAATTCAGCGCCGTGGTGGTGGATTTTTTGGAGGCTTTACCGCCTTTGAGCACCCGATACCGCGACCGACAGCGCCAAAAACCGCCGTATCCGCCGCCGACGACGGCTTTTAAGTCTACCGTCATTCGATCCGCTCCTCGCCCACAAATTGCACCGGTGCTTCACCCTGTACCGCGCGTGCCTCGCCCTTATCCGCAAACCCCGCGCGGTTGCGCAGATAGAACATCCACAGCCCGTGACTTTTCGGGTCAGCCGCAAGCGCGTGGCTGACTACCGAGGCGGTACATTCCTGCAGCGCCGCTTTGAGTAAACGCGCCGTTTCGTCTTTTCCCGACGCATAGACGACCACCGTTTCGTACGGGATCCCCAGCGCCGCCGCCAGCGCATCGGCGTGAAACGGCAAGCCTTCCAGTTCACACTGCCGCCGGCAGCCGTCGATCGTCGCTTTGATCTCCGATAATTTTCCCAACTTTTTCACACCCCTGTGTCTCCTTCCCTCAAGCTCGCCACAGTATAGCACACAACGGTCAGTCACCTTCAAGTCGCGCCGCGTAAAAATTTTTATTGCCGCTTTGCCAGTGCTTCCAAGGCTTTGTTGTGCTCGCGCAGGAGGTATTGCTTGGTCCTGTCAAGGGCACCCACGATATCGCTCCACGTGCGCCCCTGCACGTAGCGCAGTCGCATGATGCGCCGCATAAGCGGTGTCAGCGAGGCGTGCTGCAGCCGCACGAAATTCCGCAGCTGATGCGTCGCCAGCCGTTTACGCAACGCCTGCCGTTCTCGGAACAATTCCGTAATGACGGGCAGCTCGCCGTCCGTGATCTCACACAGCCGTTCTTCTTCCAAAAGCAGCAGCTCCCGCCATTCGGCTTCGACCGCCTCCAGCTCCCGCTTGTCTGCGACCACCGCCTGCATCTGCGTTTTCAGCTCCTGCGCCTTTTCACTTAAACTCAAACCTTTTTCGTCTCCTCTCCGTCATCTGTCCTCTGTTTTCGGCACCGCTCACACACCGTCGCCCCATCCTCGTACAACGCCGCACCACACGCCTCACAAAGACCCGATACCCACGGATCGTACTGCAGATCGTATGCGGGACAATTCGTCGGGCAGAATACCTGCCCGCAGATCACACACATCAGCATCCCTCCTCTCGCCGACTGTTGACAGCCTGTGGAAACCGTGTGGAATGTTGAAAACTTTTAAGGCGTTCGGATACGGATCAAAGAAAGGATATGGATAAGGATACGGATTAGGATACGGATTAAGACCGACGACTCGCTGTCAATCGTCCGCAACCTGTCCGTCATCGTACGGGGCGGGAAACCGACTTCGCTTATTGCGCACCCGCTGATGTATTTCCCACGTCGTCAGCTGCAGATAGGGGTGTCCGTCCGTCTCATACAGCAACACCAGTCCGACCTCGGCAAGCACCGCGACAGCCTGACTGACCGCCTCGCTCTCGATATCCTCTCTCAGCGGAAACATCCGCGCCTTGAGCAACGACGGCCGCGCGTCCATTCGCCCGTAATCGTCGCATTGCACGATCAGCCGATAAAAGCACACCTCCTCAAACCAGCTCAATTTCTCGATGGTCGCACTCGTGCAGATGCTCTCCTTCAGTATCCTGTTCGACACGCCGTAATCCTCCTTTCACATATCTACCAAAAGTAGAGTCCACTGCCAAAAAAGCAGGTGACTCGACACGGTCACCTTTAGGTTACCCCTATTATACTCTACTTTAGGTAGAATGTCAAGATAAAAGTAGAACTCTCTTGCATTTTTCTACTTTCGGTGTATAATAGAATTAAAGAGGTGACTGCCTTTATGACGGTTGGAGAAAACATTCGCAGATTGCGCGAGCTGCACGAGCTGACACAGCGGGAGCTCGGCCAGATCGCCGGCGTGAGCGACAAGGCGGTGTCCACGTGGGAGAATGGCTCTAAGATGCCGCGCATGGCCGCCATCAAGCGCATGGCGGCGTATTTCGGAGTAGCGGCGGGTGACCTGCTGGACGACGAGCCGCGCACGCCCGCGGAGCCGGTAACCCCCCTGTTCACGACGCCGTCGCGCCCCCCGCACGCGGTGCTGCGGAACGGCAGCTCACCGCTCACCGCCGATCTACAAAACGTCAAGCCGATCCACCTGTTCCCCGCCTCGCGGCGCATTCCGGTGCTCGGCCGCGTGCCGGCGGGTATCCCGATCGAGGCGGTAACCGATATCATCGAAACGATCGACCTGTCGGGTCACTCCGTGCAGGACGGGTATGACTATTTCGGATTATTAGTCACCGGTGACAGCATGCTCCCCGAGTATCGCGACGGCGACGTCGTGATCCTGCGCATGCAGCAAACGGCACAGACGGGTGACGACGTGGTGGCGTATATCGGCAATTCCGACGCCACGCTCAAGCGGCTGACGGTAACCGAAAACGGTATTCAACTGCGCCCCTTAAACCCCGCGTACGAGATCCGCTCGTTTTCGGGCGAGGAGATCCGCACCCTGCCCGTCACCATCGCGGGCATCGTGATCGAGCAACGGCGAACGAGGCGGCACGGATGAGAGAGACCACCCTTTGTTATTTGGAACAGGACGGCAGGTATCTGATGCTGTACCGCAACGCAAAGCCGAACGATCCCAACGCGGGTAAATGGATCGGGCTGGGCGGCAAGCTGGAGGCAGGCGAAACGCCCGAAGCGTGCGTATGCCGCGAGGTGCTGGAGGAAACGGGCCTGCGGCTCACCGCTTACGCCTACCGCGGCATCGTAGATTTTGATTCCGACTGCGACGGCACCGAGCGTATGCACCTGTTCACCGCCACCGCGTGGGAGGGGAGCCTGCACGCCTGTGACGAGGGCGACCTTCGCTGGGTGCGTAAAACGGAGCTGGACACCTATCCGATGTGGGAGGGCGACGTCGTGTTTCTGCGCGCTCTTGAACGCGGCGACCCGTTTTTCACACTGACGCTGACCTACCGCGGCGGACGTTTGGTCAACACACGGTTTACAAGCAAAACGGGGACGGTCATCTGACCACCCCCGTTTTTTCGTAGGGGAGGCGTTTCGCCCCTATAGACCGCCTCTTGACAAGAACATCCGTTCTGTTGTATACTGATGCGCAGGAGATGATAAGTATGAAAATTGCCGTTGTCGGCTCACGCACCATTTCAACCGTCCCGCTTGAGAACCTCATCCCGCCGCAGTGCACCGAGATCGTATCGGGCGGTGCCAAGGGCGTGGACGCCTGCGCCAAGGAATTCGCATTGGTACACGGTCTGAAGCTGACCGAGTTTTATCCCGATTACGACCGCTACGGGCGGGCGGCACCGCTCAAGCGCAACGACCTGATCGTGGCACACGCGGATATGGTGCTGGCGTTTTGGGACGGGGTATCCCACGGCACGCTCTACACCTTAAAGCAATGCAAAAAGCAGGGCAAGCCCTACCGCGTGTTCCGGTTGGTGAAAAACGCATGAACGAAACACACAATCCAAAGCTGACAGCAAATGCAAAAAGCCTTCGAAAGCAAATGACAAAAGAGGAACGTCATCTCTGGTATGACTTTTTAAAAACACTCCCGATCACCGTTCATCGGCAAAAAGTCATTGGTAACTACATTGTGGATTTTTATTGTGCCGCGGCAAAGATAGTGATCGAACTGGACGGCTCTCAACACTATGAAACGCAAGGACAAGATGCCGATGCCGATCGTGATAAGCGCTTAAACGATCTGGGATTAACGGTTTTACGGTATTCCAACGCTGATATTAACCATCACTTCGACGGTGTGTGCACCGATATTCTACAACACATAAGCAAGGCTTCTCCTCGAGGAGAAGCTGTCGCCGCAGGCGACTGATGAGGTGTAGCCACCGTCAGGTGGCGTGCTATCCCCAACACCTCACCACCGCCCTACGGGCGGAGCCTCTCCTCAAGGAGAGGCCTTTTTTATTTGCCTGACAAGGACAAAAACGGGAAGATCACCAAAAAGATCACCCATAGGCATTGTGGGGTTCGGCCTTTTTATCCCCCAAAATACGCATCCAACACCCGTCGAGCAACGGCGGAAGCCGCCGCAGACGTACCGTTTTCCATCACCACGGCGAGCGCGACCTGCGGTGCCTCGGCGGGCGCGTAGGCGATAAACACGCCGTGATCCGAACGCGTACTTCCGTTTTGCGCGGTACCGGTCTTGGCGGCGAGCGTGTATGACGCGTCCTTGAACGCTGTGTGCGCCGTCCCGCCCTGCTTTACCACCCGTTCCATCCCCTCGCGCACGGTGCACGCCGCCGTGTCGCTCATCGCCACCGTGGAGAGGATCTGAGGCTCGACCACGCGCTCCACCGATCCGTCGTACCGCAAGAGCCGCGATACCACGTGCACGCGGTACCGCACCCCGCCGTTTGCGAGCGTCATGGCATACGCGGCAAGCTGAACGGGGGTAAACCGCTCGTCCATCTGCCCGATCGCGCACTGACAGGTGTCCCCCGCCACCCACGCGCCGTTCTTGGTTTCCGGTGACGCGAGCACCCCGCTCGCCTCTCCCACCTCGATACCGGTCGTCTGTCCCAGCCCGAACGCGGCGGCGTAGCGGTTGAGAGTGTCGATGCCGAGCAGGCGTCCCAGCTCCATGAAATATACGTTGCACGATTTTTGCAGTGCCGACACGGTATCCACCGTGCCGTGCCGCCCCATACATTTCGGTGCGAACCCCACGGATTCGTAGTACCGGTACACACCGTCGCAGGCACAGTCCACCGTCAACCCTTCGGTCAAGCCGGCAATGGCAACCGCCGGCTTGATGACCGACCCGCACGGATAGGTACCGTACAGTGCGCGGTTGAACAGCGGCTGTGCCGCGTCGTTTGCGAGGGCGGTATACTGCTCCGAATAGGTAGACAGATCGTACGTCGGACAGGACGCACAAACGAGCACCCCGCCGTTTTGCACGTCTAACAGCACCACCGAGCCGCTTTTCACGTCCTGTCCCGAAAGCGGCTCGGTATTCCGGCGCAACGCCGCCATTTCCTCGCTCACAATGCCCTGCACCGTCGCCTGTAACGTGCTGTCCAGTGTCAGCTCGACCGAAAGCCCCGCCACCGCCTCCCGCGTGTATACGCTACCGTCCGCACGGGTGATCCGCACGCCGTCCTCGCCGCGCAGTTCATCCTCCAGTGCCGCCTCGATCCCGCTTTTTCCGACGCGGTCGGTCAGGTGATACCCCTTCGCCTTCAGCGTTTCATATTCCTCCGCGTACACCGGCCCCACCGTGCCCAGAATATGTGCCGCGACGTCCCCCGCCTCGTAGATGCGGATGGGCACGAGTTCGGTTTTCAGTCCCGCGTACAGCGTGGGATCCTCGCGCAGGATCGCGGAGGTCTTTTCGGAAACGTCCTCGCACAGCACGTCACCGCGCGCCGTCACGGTCTCGCCTAACCCTTCCAAAAGCTCCGTCGCATACTCGCGCGAAATGCCGCTGCCGAGTACCACACGGACACCGGCGCGGTCGCCCGACAGGCGCACGCCGTTACGGTCAAGGATATCTCCTCTTGCGGCAGGGATCGACACGCTCGCCGCGATGTGCTCGGCCTTGAGCGCCGCGTAGTAATCCCCCTGCACGCCCTGCAGCCACAAAAGCCGTCCTGCATATATACCAAATATCACAAGCGGCACCATCAGCACCGCCGTTATTCGTTTTTTCATTTCAATTTATTCCTGCACCGCCGTCCCCTCAAGCCTCCCCTTGTCAGGGGAGGTGTCGGCGCAAGCCGACGGAGGGGTAGTCATCATCCGTCCGCGTAGCGGACACCTTCATTCTTCATTGCGGCCGCCGCACAAAAACCCCACCGCACCCCACACGACCCCTGCCACGCCGAACCACCCGTCGGCGGTCCAATCGTGTAAAACGCCGGCGGCGATCCCGACGAACAGACCCACTGCCCGTCCGCGCCGCCACCCGGCGATCGGCGGGATAAACGGCAACAGCCACAGCCGACCGTCCCACAGCGGCAGGTTCTCTGTCAAAGCCGCACTCACCAGCAGCGTCCCCCACACCGCCGCCGTGCGGTAATACCCCCACAGCCGTTTGATGGGATCTCGTTTTAATCGTTGCATACTTAAACCAACCCATCGCAGGGCGGGGATAGCTCCCCGCCGCCTATGATCCGTCGCCGTAAGGCGACTCCTTCATTCTTCACTATTCATTATTCATCCTTCATTCTTCATTTTCAAAGCCCCACTACCACCATCACCCGCTCCTCCGGCTCGGCAAAAAGGCGCACCGCCGCCGATTTCGACAGCCCGCCGCTATCCGCCGTCACCGTTTCCAGCTCCCCAACGAGCAACCCCCGCGGATAAGTGCCGCCGTACCCCGACGTCATCACACGGTCGCCCGCGGTCGCTTTGCTGTCGCGGTCGAGCCGCACCGCCCCGCCGTTCATTTCGGCAGTTTCTGCCGTGCGACTGCAAGTAACGCTCACCGTCACCGTCTCGTGCGAAAGCGTATACACCCGTGCCCAATTGAGTCCCGCTTCCGCCACCACGCCGACAAGCCCGCTCGCCGTCATCACCGGCTGACCGAACGCGATCCCGTCGACCGACCCGACGTTCACCGTGAAGCTGTCCGACTCGGCGGCGATCACCCGCGCCTCACACAAGGCAAACGAGGGTCGCGTTTCCTTGAGCGCCAAAAACTCGCGGTAAAACGCGGCGGTATGCACGGCATCCTCCTGCTCGGTCAGCTTTTGGCGCAGGTCAACGAGCTCCGTTTGTGCCGCCTCGTACTTGGCACGGTATCCGCCCGGATCCACCCGCTCGGTCACCCACCGTATCGCGGCGGTCACGCCCTCCTGCAAGGGGCTAAGCAACGTTCCCGTAAGCCCCGTCACGCGCAGGATAACGCCAAGCCCCACCGCGACCGTGCCGAGGACGAGCAGCCTTACCGTTTTGCGAGACACTTGCCCGTTCCGTTCGCCACGCAATCCAGCGGCGCATCCGCCACCCGCACCGGCACGCCGGTCTCCTCGTTGATAAGCAGGTCGAGCCCTCTGAGCAGTGCCCCGCCGCCGGTCAACACGATCCCGCCGTCTAAGATATCCGCCGCCAGCTCGGGCGGTGTGTTTTCCAAGGTCGCGCGGATCGCCGCAACGATCTCACGCACCGGCTCGCGCAACGCGTCGCGCACCTCCTCGGAGGTCAGCACCACCGTTTTGGGCAGGCCGTCCACGACGTGCCGCCCCTTCACCATCATCGCGCTCTCCTCCTCGGCAGGATACGCCGAGCCCAACCGAATCTTGATCTCCTCGGCGCTGCGTTCTCCGATCAGCAGCTGATGCCGCGCTTTGACGTAGTGACGGATCGCCTCGTCAAACTCATCCCCCGCCGTGCGGATAGAAACCTTGGTAACAATATCGCCGAGCGAGATGACCGCCACCTCGGACGTCCCGCCGCCGATATCCGCGATCAGACAGCCCTTGGCCTCCTTGACCGACAACCCCGCGCCGATCGCCGCCGCCATCGGTTCTTCAATGAGCGACACCTCTCTGGCACCCGCACTGCGCGCCGCGTCCTCCACCGCGCGGCGCTCGACCTCCGTCACTCCGGACGGAATGCACACCATCACCCGCGGCCGCACCCGCAGCTGTCCTTTCATCTGATGACGGATCATATATTTTATCAGCTCCGCCGCGATCTCAAAATCCGCGATGACGCCGTCACGCAGCGGTCGGATCGCCGAGAGCGACGACGGCGTGCGCCCCACCATACGAGCCGCCTCACGCCCCACCGCGACGATACGGCGTTGGCGTTTATCCACCGCCACCACCGACGGCTCGCGCATGACGATGCCTTTTCCCTTCACGTACACCAACGTGTTCGCCGTTCCTAAATCAATGCCAAGATCCCGCATGTTAACACCTCGCTGTTATCGTGTACGGAATGTTTGATTCTATTCACAAATTCTTTACGTTTTCCCATTGACAACGCCCTTGCACGCCGTTATAATTATTTAGGTAACTAAGTAATTGGGGTGACGGTATGACCGAAAAACGCATCGGCGTCGAGCTGCGGGCGCTTCACAATCTGATGAAACGGCGCGCGGAGGCATCGGCGGTGCACAGCGATATTCACGCGCTTACCGGCACGCACGGCTACGTGCTGGGGTATCTCGCGCACCATCAAGACCGCGAGCAGTATCAGCGGGATATTGAGACGGCGTTTTCCGTTCGCCCCTCCACCGCCACGGTGATCCTGCAAACGATGGAGCAAAACGGGCTCATCACGCGCGAGCCCGCCGCGCACGACGCGCGGCTCAAGCGCATCGTGCTGACCGAAAAGGCGCTGTCCCTGCATCGGCGCGTGGAGGCAGAGCACGACGAAACCGAACGGTTGCTCCGCGAAAACCTGACCGCTGAAGAATTGGCGGTTTTCTTTCGCGTCACCGAAAAACTGAAAGCCACACTCGACAGGAGGTCAACAACATGATAAAGCAACTTGCCGGAAGCATCCGTCAATACAAGAAAAACACGATCTTAGCGCCGCTGTTCGTCACGGGCGAAGCGGTGCTGGAGGTCGTCATCCCGCTGCTGATGTCGTATCTAATCGATAACGGCATCGAGAGCGGCAACATGAGCTACGTATGGGGCTGCGGCGGCTTGCTGGCCGTTTGCGCGCTGTTATCGTTGCTTTGCGGGGTCATGTCGGGCAAGCACGCGGCGATCGCGTCGGCGGGCTTTGCGCGCAACCTGCGCCACGATATGTATTACGCCCTGCAGGACTATTCGTTCTCCAACATCGATAAATTCTCCACCGCGTCACTCATCACGCGCATGACCACCGACGTCATGCACCTGCAAAACTCGTTTCAGATGATCATTCGCATCACGGTGCGCTCCCCTGCGTTGCTCGTGTTCTCACTGATCGCGGCGTTTTCGGTCAGCGCACGGCTCGCGCTGATCTTCGTGTGCGTGGTACCGTTTTTGGCGTTGGGGCTCTACCTCATCATCCGCTACGCACATCCCGCATTTTTGCGGATGTTCAAAAAATACGACCGTCTCAACACCGTCGTGCAGGAAAACCTGCGCGGCGTGCGGGTCGTGAAGACCTTCGTGCGTGAAAAGCACGAGATCGACAAATTCGAGGAAAGCTCCAAAGGCATCTACCAAGATTCCTCCTTTGCGGAACGCCTGCTCGCGTTCAACTCGCCGCTGATGCAGATCAGCATGTACACCTGCATCCTGCTGATCTCGTGGTTCGGCGCCAAGCTGGTTGCCGCGAACGCCGGCATGACCACGGGACAGTTGATGAGTCTGTTCACCTACGTTCAGCAGATCCTCATGAGCCTGATGATGATCTCCATGATCTTAGTTATGATCACCATGTCCCGCGCGGCGGCACAGCGCGTCACCGAGGTGCTGTGTGAGAAGAGCACCATTGAGGGCGGCACCGTCACCGACGTAAGATCGGGAGAGATCCGCTTTGAAAACGTCACGTTCCGCTACGGCGGTGAGGGCCGCGCGGCGGCGCTTTCCGACGTCACGCTCACCATCCCGTCGGGCGCCACGGTAGGCATCATCGGCGGCACGGGCAGTTCGAAATCCACGCTGGTACAACTCATTCCGCGTTTGTACGACGTGTCAAGCGGCACGGTATCGGTCGGCGGTGTGAACGTGCGCGAGTATGACCTGACCACCCTGCGCGACAGCGTTGCCATGGTACTGCAAAAGAACGTGCTGTTCTCCGGCACGGTCAAGGAAAACCTGCGGTGGGGCAACCCCGACGCCACCGATGAAGAGCTCATCCACGCGTGTCAATTAGCTCAGGCGCACGACTTTGTCAGCGCGTTCCCCGAAGGGTACGACACGCAGATCGAGCAAGGCGGCGCCAACGTATCGGGCGGTCAGAAGCAACGGCTTTGCATCGCCCGTGCCCTGCTTAAAAAACCGAAGGTCTTGATTTTAGACGACTCCACCAGCGCGGTGGATACCCGCACGGATGCGCTGATCCGCAAAGCCTTCCGTGAGGAGATCCCCGATACCACCAAGCTCATCATCGCACAACGCATCGCCTCGGTCGAGGCGGCGGATATGATCGTCGTGTTAGACGGCGGCAAGATCAGCGCCGTCGGCACGCACGAGGAGCTGCTGCGGGATAACGCGATCTATCAGGGCGTATACCGCTCACAGCAGAAAGGGGGCGAGGAGCAATGAGTAACGCCACCCGTCAACCGTCCGTGCCGCGTGGCCCCGGTAACCGCGCCGCGTCCATGGGCCCCCGTCCGAAATTGGATAAAGCGGCGGCTCTCCGCCTGCTTAAAGTCGTATTTTTGCCGAATATCGTGCCGTTCCTGTTCGTGGTGATCTGCATCGCTCTCAGCGCGTTTGCGAACGTGCAGGGCTCGCTGTTCCTGCAGACCCTCATCGACGATTACATCAAGCCCATGGCAGAAACGGGTGTCGACCTGTTCTCCGAGCTCGGCTTTGCCATCTTGAAGGTCGCGGGCTTTTACCTGCTCGGCATCGTGTCGACGCTGACCTATAACCTTATCATGGTCTCGGTGTCGCAGGGGGTCATGAAACGCATCCGTGACGATCTGTTCGCGCACATGCAGACCCTGCCGATCCGCTATTTCGATACCCACACGAACGGCGACGTCATGAGCTGCTATACCAACGATACCGATACCCTGCGCCAGACCGTTTCGCAGACCATTCCGCAGGTCATTAACTCGGTCATCACCATCGTCACGGTGCTGATCGCCATGATCAAGACCAGCTGGCCGCTCGCGATCTTCGTAGTGCTGTTCACGCTTCTCACCGTCACGGTGTCCAAAAACATCGCGTCGCATTCGGGTAAATTCTTCGTCGGGCAGCAGCGCTCGCTCGGCGCGGTCAACGGCTATGTCGAAGAAATGATCCAGGGTCAAAAGGTCGTCAAGGTGTTCTGCCACGAGGAGATCGCCAAAGCTCAGTTTGACAAGCTCAACGACGAGCTGTGCCACAACGCGACCGAAGCGCACAAATTCGCGAACATCATGGGCCCCATCACCAACAACATGGGGCACCTGCAATACGTGCTGATCGCCGCCGTCGGCGGCACGCTCGCGGGCTTCGGAGTCGGCGGTATCACGCTGGGTGCCATCGCGTCGTTCCTCATTTTAAGCAAAAACTTCTCGATGCCCATCAACCAGATCTCTCAGCAGATCAACACCGTCATCATGTCGCTGGCGGGTGCCAAGCGCATCTTTGAGCTGATGGACGAAAAGCCTGAGCAGGACGACGGCTACGTCACGCTCGTCAACGTCAAGACGGAAAACGGCGAACTGACCGAATGTGCCGAGCGCACGGGTGAGTGGGCGTGGCGCCATCCGCACGGGGACGGCACCGTCACCTACACCCCCGTCAAGGGTGACGTCACCTTAGACGGCGTTGATTTCGGCTACGTCCCCGAAAAGCAGGTGTTGTACGACGTGTCGCTGTACGCGCGTCCCGGTCAAAAGGTCGCGTTCGTGGGTGCTACGGGTGCGGGTAAGACCACCATCACGAATCTCATCAACCGCTTTTACGATATTGCGGACGGTAAGATCCGCTACGACGGCATCAACATCAATAAGATCCGCAAAAGCGATCTGCGCCGCTCGCTCGGCGTCGTGCTGCAGGACGTCAACCTGTTCACCGGCACCGTGATGGAGAATATCCGTTACGGCAAGCTTGACGCCACCGACGAGGAAGTCTACGCTGCGGCGAAGCTCGCCAACGCACACGATTTCATCGAGCGGTTACCGGACGGCTATCAGACGCTGCTCACCGCCGACGGCGCACAGCTGTCGCAGGGACAGCGGCAGCTGATCTCCATCGCCCGCGCCGCGGTCGCCGATCCGCCCGTCATGATCTTGGACGAAGCGACCTCCAGCATCGACACGCATACCGAGGCGCTCGTGCAAAAGGGCATGGATCAGCTCATGAACGGCAGAACGGTGTTCGTCATCGCGCACCGCCTGTCCACGGTACAAAATTCGGACGTTATCATGGTGCTGGATCACGGTAAGATCATCGAGCGCGGCACGCACGACGAGCTGATCGCGCAAAAGGGCAACTACTACCGTCTGTACACCGGCGCCTTTGAATTGGAATAACGCCTCGCGGCGGGCGTTTCGATTTGTTTCTGCCGCGAGCTTGTTGTACGGGGTGGCAATACGCCGCCCTTTTCAACAAAGTCGTCGCACGCACAAATCGACGTAAAAAAACGGCGTGTCCTTTCGGACACGCCGTTTTAAGTTTGTTACAGAATAACGGGATCAGCCGTTGATCGCGGTAACGACACCGGAACCGACAGTACGGCCGCCTTCGCGGATAGCGAAACGCAGACCCTCTT
>CAZBAO010000002.1:0-53597 GCA_964490085.1 uncultured Eubacteriales bacterium
CCACGCGAATCGGCTTGTTCCCGTCGTATTCCACCGTCACCTGCGTTTTGCCGTCGGGGCGCAAGTAAGACAGCGTGCCGTTTTTACGCAGTGCCGTGAGCTCCTTTGCCAGACGATGCGCAAGCGAGATCGGCAACGGCATCAGCTCAGGGGTTTCGTCACACGCAAAGCCGAACATGAGTCCCTGATCGCCCGCGCCGATGCGGTCGTATGCGTCACCCTGTTCGTCGCCACGCACCTCGATCGCCTCGTTGACGCCCATGGCGATATCGGGCGACTGCTCGTCCAACACGGTCATCACCGCACAGGTGTTGCCGTCAAAGCCGATCGCGGCGTTGTTGTACCCGATATCGTTCACCACACCGCGCACGATCTTGGGAATATCCACCGACGCACCCGTTGTGATCTCGCCCATCACCATCACCATACCGGTGGTGGTCACCGTTTCACACGCGACGTGCGCCGCAGGATCCTGTGCGATGATCGCGTCCAATACCGCGTCGGAGATCTGATCGCACACCTTATCCGGATGTCCCTCCGTTACGGATTCCGACGTAAAAAAATGTCTTGCCATGGTTGTTTTTCTTCCTTTCTTTGCCGAAAAAAGCGCCCCGTACAGAATACGGGGCGTATCTCCACCTCATCTGTCGGTCAAAACCGCAGGATTTAGCACCTTGCACACTTGCAGGTTGCCGGGCTTCACAGGGCCTGTCCCTCCGCCGCTCTTGATAAGGACCTATTCGATTTGCAGGTACTATTCTATCACATTTTGTCAGTTTGTCAATACAGAAGTGTGATGGTATGTAACCGATGGAAGGTTTTCCCGCCTTCAACGCAGTGGATACCCACCTTTTTGGTGATGTCCCCGTCGTGCTCCATCGTGTCGGGGAACCCGCACCACGGCTCCACGCAGAGGAACGGCGCGTGTTTCGGCTGCCACAACAGCAAATGGTCAAAGCCCTCATATACGACTTCCACACCGCGACCCGTTTCTTTGTTTCGGAGAATCAGCGAGTTGGACTTGCTGCCGTCGCGGAAATTCAGTGAATCGTTGAAGAAAAGCTCCTCGTTCAGCGGAAACACCTTGCTGTTGTCAAGAATGAGCTTTTTGTCGTTGCTCGTGCTGATATTGAACGAGCTGTACAGCGTTTCCGCCTGCGGGAACACGATCTCATACGCGTTGACGCCTTCGGGGCACGCATACGCCTCGTGCGCACCGATCGACATATACAGCGGTCGCTCCGACGGATTGGTCACGTCGTACGCCACCTCGATCGTGTCGCCGTTCAAGCGATACGTGATGCGCAGCTCGTATGCAAACGGATAGTTAACGCGGCTTTCTTCGTCGTCACGGAGTAAAAACGTTGCCTCCGTTTCGGCAGCGCTCTCCACCTCAAACAATTTAGTCCACGCATACCCGTGCTTCGGCAGCGTATAGGTCTTGCCCTCGTAATGATACTCGTTGTTTTTCAGACCGCTGCAGATCGGGAACAGCACCGGCGCGTGCTTGCCCCAAAACGCGGGATCACCGTGCCACAGATATTCCGTGCCATTCGCCGCGAGCACCGAGATCATCTCGGCACCCTGCTCCTTGATGGTAACGGTCATGGATTCGTTTTTCAAAACAACCATTATTTACTCTCCTTTACTTTACGATCACGGATATGCCATCCGGTATTGCAACGATCTTTACGTCTTGCTTCCCCAGCAGCTCTTTTGCTTTGGCGAGTGCCTCGCCGATGGAATGTGCCGGAAGCATATGCATATCCCGCACGATATCATCCGGTGCGTTGGAAACATAGATGACCGACGCTTTCATCAGAATTCTCAAAAAGATCTGAGACATCCATTGATCGGGCTCGGTTTCATTGCGCGCACGTTCCAAAAACACCCGCATGGTTTCGTGAATATCCTTCGTCTGTGCCATGCGACGGTAAAAATGATCCCCGCCGGTACCGTCGTCCGACGCGGCAAGCATAATGATCACGCCGCCTTGTTTAACGGTAGCCTCAGCCGCCGTCATACCCTTTACTGCCTGATATATATTTTGGTCTAACGGATATCCGCCGTTCGTTGTGACCACAATGTCAGCGGGGATCGCCTTTGCGCCGCAAAGAGAGGACAAAAAGTCGGCACCTTTTTTGTGAGCTTCCACGGCATCTCCGGCCGTTGCAAAGATGGGTTCTTTTTCAGAATTCAACACCACGTTCACAATAAATTGCAGATTTGCTTTTTGCGCCGCCCACACCATATCCTTGTGTATGGGGTTGTCCGTTAAGATCCCCGTTCTTGCCTTCTCATCCGCGATAAATTCCGAGCAATGATTCGCCAGCACCGTCGCCCTTCCGGCAATGCCCGGCAGCACGCTCTTTCTTCCGCCTGAAAAGCCCGCGAAAAAGTGCGGTTCAATAAACCCTTCTGCAACAAGCAGGTCCGCCTCATACGCGATACGGTTGATCTCACACTGCCCGCCCGACGGCAAAACGCCGATGTTAACAAGCTTTTCCCGCTCATCGCAATCGTGAATATAAATGGTCTCGTTTTGTACGATCTCTTCCCCGAACTTGCTTATCAGCTCCTCCTTGGTCGTACCCCGATGACAACCCGTTGCGATGAGGATCGTAATATCCGCGTCAGGATTGCCGCTTCGGATCTCTCTGAGCATTTGCGGCATTATGATCTTACTCGGCACCGGGCGCGTATGATCGCTTGCAATAATAACGACGTTTTTCTTGTTCCTTGCAAGCTCGCAGAGCCTTTTGCTGCCTACGGGCGCCTCTATGGCTCGTCGCACCAGCTCAGCAGCGTCGCATTCGGGCTGATACTCCTCAATGGACGATGTCAGAACGCCGGCAAGCTCGCTGTCATCGAAGTTGTAGCGCATCGTCCCTTTGCCGTACGGAAAAGTTATTGATCCCATTCTACGCTTTCTTTCCTTCCTTCGTAATTTTTACCACTATGCTCATCAACAGGGGAATCAGCACCAATTGTAGCACAATACCGGCAAACGAGTCAATAAACGCGCCGGTTAAAAACATCGAAAACGTAAATACAGACCCTTTCAAGCCAAGCAGCAGCGCTTTGGCAATGCCCCACACCGCTCGGCCACATAGCATCGCCACGATAAGGCATCCATATAAACGGCCCAGCGAAAACTTGGTTACGCGTGCATACAATAGCCCGATCATCAGCCCGTATGTTGAAAGCTCCAACGCCATCCACACCGCGTTGGGATAGATCGGCGGCATGGAAAACACCACAGAGCGCAGAAACGGTAAGATAAAGCCCACCGTTGCCCCGTATTTCCATCCGCACAACAGGCCGCACAATAAGACCGGCAGGTGCATCGGCAGTAAAGTATCGCCGATCTCCTTGATCTGACCGGTCAACAACGGCAATACGAAACCGACTGCCAAAAGCATGGCGGCAAGCACCGTTTTTTTAACATTTTCACGTTTCATTTTCCATCACCCCAAAACAAGGCACACTTATTTTTCCCACTTGTCACACAACGCGTGTATCTGAGCCGTAAACTTGGCAAGATCCTTGTTCGCGCGCCCACGGCTGTTTTCGATCACACGCAACAATCGCTGTCCCGCGGCGGTAAGCTTGCCGAACACGGTATTCTCGCGGCGGGTATCCCCCGCTTTGCGCTCAATACGCCGACGGCTGCCCTGCTCGACCTGCTGATCTTCGAGCAGATCCCACGCATCCCCGCTGTACGGTGCGGTCGCCGACTGCTGCTGTTCGCTCGTCAGGCGGGCGGCTAAGATCTCGCACGCACTCTCGTCACCGTGGTTGACGAACACCCTGGTCGGTTTCGGATCAAATGAACCGACCCACCGCAACAGCCCGTTATCGTCCGCGTGGCTGCTGATGCTGTTGAGCTTGGTGATCTCGGCGTTGACCTCAATGGTCTCACCAAACAGCTTTACTTCCTTTGCCCCGTCCAGTAACGATCGGCCGATGGTGTTCACCGATTGATAGCCGACGAACAAGATCGTGCTGTCCGCCCGCCACAGATTGTGTTTGAGATGATGGCGGATACGTCCCGCCTCACACATACCGCTGGCGGACAAAATGACCTTGGAGCGTTTATCCGCGTTGATCGCCCGCGAATCGTCCGCCGTCACGGAAGTGGAGAGCCCCGTAAACCCGATGGGGTTCTTGCCGCTTTGCACCAGTGCGCGGGTTTCCTCGTCGTAGCATTCCATCGCGGTCGGCCCGAAAATGCGCGTGGCCTCCACCGCGAGCGGACTGTCCACCACCACGGCAAAATCACCGTGACCCTTGACCAAATTCTGTTCCTTGATCTGCCTTATAAAATACAGCATTTCCTGCGTGCGACCCACCGCAAATGACGGAATGACGACGTTGCCGCCGCGGTCAAAGGTGCGCTGGATCACCGCCGCCAAATCGCGGACGTAATCCGGCTTTTCCTCGTCATGACTGCGGTCGCCGTAGGTGGATTCCACCACCACGTAATCGGCGGTTTTCAGCAGCTGCGGATCGCGCAGGATGGGTTTGTTGTCGTTGCCGATATCCCCCGAAAACACGATGCGCTTTTCCTCGCCGTTTTCTCTGGCGGTCACCGTGATGGAGGACGAACCGAGCAAATGCCCCGCGTCGGTAAAGGTCACCGACACCTCGTCAAACGGCGTGTACACCGTATCGTAATCGCACGACACGAACTGCGGCAGTACACCCTCCACGTCCTGCATGGTATACAGCGGCACGTACGGCGGCTGACCCGCGCGCTGTGCCTTGCGGTTGCGCCACTGCGCCTCAAACTCCTGGATATGCGCGGAATCTCGCAGCATGATGTGACAAAGCTCGGTCGTGGCGCGCGTGGCATACACCGCCCCGCGAAATCCGTTGGCATACAGCATCGGTATCTTACCGGAATGGTCGATGTGCGCGTGCGTCAACAACACCGCGTCGATCAGCGAGGGGGCAACCGGTATCTCCTGATTTTCAAACAGATCCCGTCCCTGCTCCATACCGCAGTCGATGAGTATCTTTTTACCACTGACCGTCAGCAACGTGCAGCTGCCGGTGACCTCGTGCGTAGCACCTAAAAACGTGATCTTCATCACTCAGCCCCCTTTTCTATATTATATGACGATTTTTCCACCCTTACAAGATATTTTCTAAAAAAATACTTTGTTGGAAAAGGGTGGATTTTTTCGGCAGCATCCGCTATAATAAAATCACATATGAGCACAAGGAGAGAGCCCTTTATGCAAAAGCTTAATTACAAGCGTACGATGTTAGTCGGCTTTGCCTTCTTCCTCATCAGTGCGTTCTGGCAGGCGTACGACGCCACCATTCCGGTCATTCTGACCAATAAGTTCGGCATGTCCCAAACGTGGTCGGGCATCATCATGGCGCTTGATAACGTGCTGGCGGTGTTTATGCTGCCGCTGTTCGGCGCGCTCAGCGACAAATGCAAGACTCGCTTCGGCAAGCGCACCCCGTTCATCACCGTCGGCGCGGCGGTCGCCGCCGTGGTGCTGATCGGCCTGTCGCTTGTCGATAACGCGCAGCTTAAGCAGATCTCGGCGGTATCCGAGATCGACGACCCCGCCGCCTTGACCGTTATTTACGAAACACAGGGTGACAAGACGTTAAAGACCCCCGAGGGCGAAGCCTTCGTCCTGTCCGACGAATTCACACTCGAGGAATTCACCCGCATCACATGTAAGGTGACGAACGAGAACGGCAAGACCGAGACCTCCAAGGAGTACACAAACTACGTCGCACCCGCGCGTCAAGCGTACGTCGCCGAGGTCACCGCACAAAACCCCGCCTCACTCATATTCTTTATATCGCTGCTGCTCCTACTGCTCATCTCGATGGCGACCTTCCGTTCACCCGCGGTCGCACTGATGCCGGACGTCACCGTCAAACCGCTTCGCAGCAAAGCAAACGCCGTCATCAACCTGATGGGCACCGCCGGCGGCATCCTCGTGTTGGTGTTGGGCATGGTGTTTGCCACCTCCGCCGTGCAAAACGCACTGATGAGCTACACCACCTACTATGCCGTCATCGCAGGGATCATGCTGGGCGCACTCCTTATCTTCCTGCTGACCGTGCGGGAACCGGCTTGGTCCCGCCAAATGCAGGAGGACAGCGTACGGCTCGGCATTGAAGAAAACGCGGAGGATACCACCGTCAAGCGCGGGCTGTCCAAGAGCGAAAAACGGTCGCTCATCCTCATTCTCATCTCCATCGCACTGTGGTATTTCGGCTATAACGCCGTCACCTCCAAATACGCGGTATACGCCACCAATATTTTGGCTAAGGACTACAATACCACGATGTTGCTCGCACAGGCGGCCGCGATCGTCGCGTATCTGCCCGCCGGTATGGTCGCCTCCAAGATCGGCCGTAAAAAGACTATTTTAGGCGGTGTCGTGATGCTCGCCACCGCATTCGGCGTTGCTGCCTTTATGCGGTCCGAGAGCCCCACTCTGCTGATGAACGCGATGTTTATTCTAGCGGGTATCGCGTGGGCAACCATCAACGTCAACTCCTTCCCGATGGTGGTGGAGATGTGCTCCGGCAGTGATATCGGCAAGTACACCGGTTACTATTACACCGCCTCCATGGCGGCACAGATCGCCACACCGATGCTTTCCGGTTTTTTAATGGATCAGATCGCGGAAACGGTGCTGTTCCCCTATGCCGCGATCTTCGTGGCACTCGCGTTCGTGACGATGTTCTTTGTCCGCCACGGCGATGCTAAGATCGTCGCGAAAAAAGGCTTGGAGGCACTGGATATCGATGATTAACTTGTTATGGATCATCCCCGCCGCACTGCTCGTGCTGTACGTGTTGAGCGTCGGCGGCAGATCGGGTCACGCGGGATTAAAAGATCTGCAGGGTCACGTGTTTGCCCATCGGGGCTTACACAACGGCACGCGTCCCGAAAATTCCCTGTCCGCTTTTCGGGCAGCGCGGGATAAAGGGTACGGCATTGAACTGGATATTCATCTTTTAAAAGACGGCACGCTCGCCGTGTTCCACGACCATACGCTGATCCGTATGACGGGTGAAGACGGCAAGATCGAGGATCTCACCGCCGCCGACCTTTCGCGGGTTCATTTAAACGGCACCGACGAGGTGATCCCGACGTTCGGCGAGGCGCTCTCCCTCATCGACGGGAAAGTCCCGCTGGTGATCGAGCTCAAAGCCGCCGGCAATCACGGCGCACTGGTGGATGCCGCGATGAAGCAGCTGCGCGAGTATCACGGTGTCTACTGCATCGAGTCGTTTGACCCGCGCTGCCTGTGGCATCTCAAAAAACGCCATCCGGATGTCATCCGCGGCCAGCTGTCGCAGAACTTTATCGGCAGCGAGGAAAAGCTGTCCGGTGTAACCAAGTTCATCTTAACTTGCCTTTTGACAAACTTCCTCACCCGCCCCGATTTTGTGGCGTATAAATTCACCGACCGCAAGCATTTCAGCGTCACCCTCGCCCGCAAACTGTGGCGCGTGCAAGGGGTCGTGTGGACGCTCACCGATATAGAACAGCACAAAACCACCCTCGTCGAGGGTTACCTCCCCATTTTTGAACACTACGAACCGTAACAAAAGCGGCGCGGTATGCAACTGCATACCGCGCCGCTTGTTTGTGTGCCTATTTGTTTTTACTTTTCAACCACCAACAGAACACCTTCAGGACCAACTCGTTTTTCCGGTTCTGTTAAAATGTTTTCAGCAATACATTTTTCAATCAAATCGTTCAAAACATTTATTCCCGCTACCAACAAATTATATGATTTATATTCATTAAGAAGATGTTTTTGAATATGCGATACCATATAATCATGCAACTCTACAGCAATTTCATTACAGATGTCTTCAACGGAATCATAATATCCTCGAAGAAGATTGCGGTATTTTTCCCAATCTTCATGATAGATAGTTATTATTTTCGGCTCTAAAACATCGCCAACTTTTCTTAAGAATCCACATTCAATTGCCTTTGCCGCAATCTCCTTTTGATTCTCGGTTAAGTCATTTACAGACAGTCCACCGATCGCTTTTAATGTAATACTCATTTTTTCATCATTTGTTATGTCCTGACCGGCATAAAAATGTCTGTCAATTCTTTTGCCGTAGATATTGCGGATAAAAACATAAGAATAACCACAAAAATCTCGTGTCTCATTGCCGTCACAACCATAAAACCTACCACCGTAAGGTGTACCGTCCTTAACTGCAACAGCAACTGTTGTAAAATACCTCTCCGGCAATTTTACATCTTTAAAGAACTTTTCTTCGAGTATATCATCAACACGTTCTTTTATAAACCACACAGATTCGTTTATCAAGGACCAAAGAATAAATCTCAAGTCGGTTTGTGGGCTCAAATAAGGGAAGTTTAAAAAGCTTTCTTTAGTATCAGTCAAATGCTTTTTTAGTTTTTCGGAAAGTTTGTCCAACTGTTTTGTATATATTTCTCCAACTTCATCAAACTCGTGGTTATCAACGATAATTACGTTGGCAATATACTTTTCTCCTTCTTTCCGAAGAAGTCCGTAACTACCGTTTTCGCCTTTAATTTGAATATCAAGTTCATCTTCAATATAAGGCATAGGAACGCATAATTCTTCTGATAACTCTTTCGCACTCTTGGCCTTATCTTTACACGCATAAACGATATTTTGGGATAAAATACGCTCCGCCTTTGTTCGCGGGTCATTCCCACGAGGGTTACCAGTACCTATAAATGCCAAAGAGACAGGCTTTAAAGATAAATTTCTTTCACTCATCGTTTCAACCTCTTTTCTGACTGTATTACGTGCAGAAAACAAACGCTGTTTTACTGTTGTTTCATTGATGCCGAGTTTTAAGGCAATATCCTTAACCTTCATTTCGTCAAGGTAATACAGCACCATAACCTCTCGGTAAGCTTTGGACAGAAATGAAATCTCTGCAAAGATTTTCTTTATCTGTTCCTGCTCGGCAGCTTCTTCAATAAAATTATCAATTTCATTTTCTTTTGCTACCAATAGCAAATCGCTATTTTCAATACTAATGGTTTGTCGTGTCTGATTCCTCTTTTCAGAGTAATCGGCATACACTCTCCGTGCGATCGTCCAAACAAACCCGTAAAAGTTTTCTATACTCTCCTGATTATGTACAGCAGATATTACGGCAAGAATGATGTCCGAGCACAAATCCTCCGCCTCATAGGAAATATTGCATCTTCGGTATGAGAATTGATAGACTTTATCGAGAAACTCTTTATTACCGATAAGTTTTAATGCTTCGTTCGTTTTCATCCTGCACCTTTGCTTCAATCATGATTGTTACGCCTATATAGTCAGAAAATGAAAAGGTTGGTTAGGTGTTATTTATAAATAATATTTCCCTGACATTCAACGTTGCCTTCGATAATTTTACACTCTATGTCACCGCCGCATCTCACATCGCCGGCAATATTATCGCCGCAAGCAACATGCCCGCCGCAAAAAACTGCTCCGGTAATGCCATCCCCGCATGCCACGTTATCCCCGCAACTGACAGCGCCGTTTATACTGTCACCGCAAGAAATGTTTTCCCCGCAACTGGCGTTGCCGTTTATACTGCCCTGACAGGAAATGTTTCCCTCGCAACTTTTGATATCGCCGTTGATTTGATTGCACTCGATCAACCCGTGTCCGATCACGTCACCGTTAATACTGGAATCACAGGAAATATTACCAAAGACTTCAACTTTAAAATATTGCCGTGTAGTTTCGTTGCAGTTTTTAGGAAAGGCAACCTCTATGCTGGTGTTGCCCTCTTGCGATTTTAATATCTTTTTGCCCAACGTCTGAAACACTCGTATGGTGTTGTCGTCGTTCCAGGGGAACTCCGCACAATGGTCATAATGAATCTCTTTTTCAACTTTTCTCCCAAACAATTCGTCTATGCTGATCTCAAATATATCAGAAAGTTTGGGCAATAAACTGATGTCGGGACAACACTGTGCCGACTCCCATTTAGATACCGACTGATTGGTTACACCTAATTTCACGGCGAGTTCCTCTTGCGTCAACCCCTGCTTTTTTCGGTAAAAACAAATCGTATCGTTTAGTTTCAAGCTATCCATAAACGCTCTCCTTTATATTACTTGTAGCTACAGTTACATTTTAAGTGCTAAAGTAAAGCAAATCAATAACGCAGATATTGGATTTTTCCAACTTAGAGTTGGAATGGCTTTTAAAATAGTGCCGCCCTCTTAACGCGGGCGGCATATTCCACAATTAGTTGTGGCGGTGCGCTTCTAATCTCTTTTTCAAGTTTTTAAATTCTTCATTTTCTCTTAAACTCGCAAAACCGGTATCATCAAGATTATATAATAACTGCTCTTTGAGAGTTTTATCAGAATTCGTACTTATGTTTTTAGGATTCCAAGTTAGTTTACTGAAAAAAATAGACTTGTAATTCTGTTCCCCAAAATCAGAAACGCTGTCATAATTTATTGCACATTTTTCCGAAAGCAATAAATGTTTAATGACCATATCAATTTCGTTTTTTTGACAATAAAGTTTTGCTATCATTAAATACCATAATGATAGTTGACCATTGTATAAATTTTCATTTTCATCATCGTAAAGCATCGTTTTGTTGAGGTTAATTGCCGTTTCAAGCATGTTAATTCGTTGGTCAACGGTTAACCCTTGGCGCAACTCTTTATCACAAGCCATTAAATAAAGTATGCTTAAACAATAATGAAGCATCCATCTTAAATTGGTTTGTTCTTGTTTTAATCGTTCCGTTCCGGAATAAATATGGCTTAAAAGCATTTCTTTACAAATTAGCATATCCGGCATACTTTCAGCAAGCTTGATCGCTTCTTCTTTTTTATCAAAATTGGGATATTCATAGCAAAGTATTTGTATAGCACTATGTCTGATGCTATCAACTGTGCAGTCTTCTAATATTCTTTCACATAAGGATATCGCTTCCTCAATAAACTTGTGGTCTTTTCTATATTTTTGCTGCTCAGTTGTAGCACCATAAGATATTAAACCATAGGCAAGATTTAACATCCATTGATAGTGTCTCGGATACAAATCAAGTACTTTACGCGACAAATCAATTTGCTCTAAAACCTTCCCTTTGCGTCCAAGTTCGTGATATTCTTTTTCGTATTTTCTTAGTTCCGTTTCATTTTCACTTGTTTTCAAATTAAGCAACTCATCTGCACTGACACCAAAGAAATTTGCTAATTTAGGTAATAGTGTTATATCCGGCAGTGCCAAGCCGTTCTCCCACTTGCTCACCGCTTGATACGAGATATTCAGATAATCCGCAAGCTTTTCTTGCGTCACGTCCTGCGCTTTTCGCAGTTGTTTTATTTTTTCGCCAATCTTTAACATAGCATTCACTCCAAATATTTACTCGAAAGCGCTTTCTGATCATAGTATAAATGACGAGTGAAGAAATGTATATAACTTTGTTGTTTATCCTGATGCAACTACAGGTTGAGCGCGCCTTGAACATAAAAACGAACGGTCGGAGAGTTCCGACCGTTCTTTTGCGTTTCTACGATTTGTCTTTGGATTTGAAAAAGAGTCCGCACAGAAACGCTGCCGTTACCGCAAAAGCGATACCGCCCGCCGTGCCTGTGAGCCCGCCGGTGAAGATGCCGAGCCAGCCTTTCTCGGCGATCCCCTCCTGCACGCCCTTGGCGAGCGAATACCCGAAGCCGGTCAGCGGCACGCTCGCCCCCGCACCGGCAAAGTCGATCAGCGGCTCATACACGCCGATCCCAGTCAGCGCCACGCCTAACGTGACAAACAACACCAGAATACGCGCGGGGGTCAGCTTTGTCAGATCAATGAGCAGCTGTCCCACCACGCAGATAAGACCCCCTACCACAAACGCCTTGACGATCATCCATAAGTCCATGCGGACACCCCTTAGAGAATTTCTTTGTCGTTAACATTCCCTTCGCGTATCCTCTTTATACGCGGCTTATCGATCGGTTCGTCAAAATCCTTTGGCAACCCCTGCGCGATCGCGGGAAACACGTGATCGCTGTCAGCAGTCGGCTGGATCTCATAAGTGCCGTACTTGTTGACCATCTCCTCCGCCGTTTCGGGCGAGCCGCCGATCGGCATCATAAACGGCGTTTCCAGATCCTTTTTCTTATCGGACATACTTGTCACCCCCTGACAAATAGTATGCCCTCATTGCGACGAAAAAGCAGCTGCTCCTACGTTTTGTGTGTATCTAACGAAAAGTAAGTAATACGGCCATCACTTTGAGAATGAAAATTTGACTATGTGCCTTGCGGCGTGTTATTATTTGAGAAGCTATGCGGATCGCGCAAACAGGAAGGAATGAAAACGCAATGTCAAAAAACGCCCTTATTTTTGGCGACAGCTATTCCACCTTTGAGGGAAATATCCCCAAAGGCTATGCTTCGTGGTATCCTCAAAATGAAAAATGCGGTGAAACCGATGTGAAAACGGTCACCGACACCTGGTGGTATCAGGTAATGGAAGAAGCCGACTTGAATCTGGTGTTAAACAACAGCTGGAGCGGCTCCCCCATCGGGTACACCGGCTATAACAATGCCGATTGTTCCCGATCGTCCTCTTTCATCTGTCGATTAAACAAGTTGATCGAAACCGGCTTTTTTGAAAAGAACAAGATCGACACCGTGTTCGTGTTCGGCGGGACGAACGACAGCTGCGCGAACGCACCGCTCGGCGAGATGGACGGCACGGATCTCTACTGCGTCCTGCCCGCGATCAGCCACTTTTTCAAACGGTTGCGGGAAACACTGCCCGACGCCGACGTCTACTGCCTCATCAACACGCATTTAAAGCCGGAAATTGCCGATGCGTTAAAAACGGTAAGCGCGCGGCACGGCATCACCGCCGTCGCGTTCGATCACATTGACAAAGACTTCGGCCACCCCACCGCCCGCGGCATGCAGGATATCAAACACGGCGTCTTACAAGCCCTCGATCATACATAAAAAAACAGCCGAACGTCGTTCGGCTGTTTTTTCACTTACGCTTTCACTTCTTCTTTTTTCAGCAATTCGCGGATGTCGCGCAACACGTCCATCTCGGTCTCAGCGGGCTCAGCAGCGGCTTCTTCCTCTGCGGCGGCTTCCTCCTCCGCTTTCTTGACCAACAGTTCTTTGGTCTTGGTCTGCACCGCCAGCAAGATCTTCAGTGCCACAAAGATGCAGAACGCCACGATCAGAAAATCAATAACCGCTTGCAGCAGAATACCGTAGCTCACCGCGACTTCCGCCTGCTCCACGCCGTCCACCACCGTAGCGGGTGTCAGCACCCATTTCCACTCGGTGAAATTAAGGCCGCCGACCGCCAAGCTGATGAGCGGCATAATGACGTTGTCCACGAGCGCCGTGATGATCGCCTTGAACGCATTACCGATGACAACCGCAACCGCCATGTCAATGACGTTGCCTTTGGAAATAAACTCTTTGAATTCCTCAAAAAACTTTTTCATACTCCGAACCTCCCCTTTAATAACTACATTATAAGAAAATCCGCGTTTTTTGTCAACGCTTTACCCGTAGCTGTCGAAAAAAGTCCTGGAGGAGTGCCGCGCACTCCTCCTGCAACACCCCGCCGGTAAGCTCCGGCTGATGGTTGTACGGCAGGCTGAACAAATCGACGAGCGACCCGCAAGACCCCGCTTTCGGATCGGGAGCGCCGTACACCACACGATCGAGCCGCGCGTTGATGATCGCGCCCGCGCACATCGGGCAGGGCTCCAACGTCACGTACAGCGTGCAACCCGAAAGCCGCCAACCGCCAAGCATCCGGCACGCACCGCTTATCGCCTCGATCTCCGCGTGTGCCAGTGCGTTTTTGCCGATCTCCCGCCGATTGCGCCCCGCCGAAACGAGCTGATCGTCTTTCACGATCACCGCACCGACAGGCACCTCACCCTCGGCGGCGGCTTCAGCGGCAAACGCCATCGCGCGCCGCATCCAATCTTTATCCGTCATGCCAATCCACTTCCTATACTGTCAAACAAGCTCACCAGCATGGCGACCAGTGCCAGCACCATAGCGGGTGACGACAACAGCTTGCTTGCGCGTTCGCGTACCCGAAACAGCGATGCCCCGTTTCCCACCGGCTTCAAGTAACCGGGACGGCGGAGCACCGTGAGTACGACAGCCCCCATCGCTGCCACCGTCACCAGCGTCACACCGCTGATCGCTTGCTGATGATCGGGATAGCATTTCCCGAAAAAGTTGAGCAGCACCGACATCAGATTATTGGTAAAGTGCAACAGCACCGCCGGCCAGATGCTGTCAGTGAGAACCACCAAATATCCCATTGCCAGACCTAAGATAAGCGCAAACGGGATCTGCAACACATTGCCGTGGAACAACCCGAAGAGGATCGCGGACAGCACAACCGCAAGCCCGTCGCCGTGCGCACGCAGTGCACCGAGAATATAGCCGCGGAAGACCATTTCCTCGATAATCGCGGGCAGGATCGCAGTGGATAGAATGTTTAACGCCAAGCTGACCGTCGTAGGCTGTAAAGTATCCGGCATTTCGGGTTCTGGAATACCGAACAATGAGAGCCAGCTCATCAGCCCGCTCGCCGCTAAATTCGCAACGATGGCGATCGCCATGCCGCCGAGCACGCCCGCGCCCAGCATACTGCCGCTGACCCGCGCCGACGGGAACGGATTCTGTCGGCGGCCGCTTATCAGTGCGACCGCCACCGTCGGCACGGCGAGGCACAAAATATATACGATCATATTGAGCAGCATATACCCCTCGTAGGTATCCGCCAACGCCAATAATCCGGACAACAGACCGAACCGCACGGCAACCGTCAATGCAAACTCCGTTGCCATCATCATCAGAAGCGTCAGCGCAACGAAGGTACTGCTTTTTTTGAGCTCACGCGCTTCCGCTTGCTGTGGGGTCATATAATAGGTCGGTCGCTCCACGCGCCTCACGCCTTTCAATGATTTTTGTTACAGTATACCATAAGAGGAGCCACCCTGCAATAAAATTTGCCAAAACGCAAAAAAAGAGTAAAAAAACATTGTATTTACCGCAAAAATCAAGTAAAATGAGTTTATCTTTTGTACAAGGGAACGATGAATATGAGCAAAATCCAAATGACCACGCCGCTCGTCGAGATGGACGGCGACGAAATGACCCGCATCCTGTGGCAGGCGATCAAGGAAAAGCTCCTGCTGCCGTTTGTCGATCTGAAATGCGAATATTACGACCTCGGTCTGCCGTACCGCGATCAGACCAACGATCAGGTCACGGTGGACGCGGCAAACGCGATCAAAAAATACGGTGTCGGCGTCAAATGCGCCACCATCACCCCCAACGCACAGCGCGTGGAGGAATATAAGCTGAAGGAAATGTGGAAAAGCCCCAACGGCACGCTGCGTGCGATGTTGGACGGTACGGTATTCCGCGCACCCGTGGTGGTCAAGGGCATCGCACCGAGCGTTTCCACCTGGGAAAAGCCCATCGTGCTCGCGCGTCACGCGTACGGCGACGTGTACAAAAACTCCGAACTGTATGTGGACGGTGCCGCCAAAGCCGAGCTGCTCGTCACCTATCCGGACGGCCGCACCGAGAGCAAACTCATTCACGATTTTGAGGGAAGCGGCATCATTCAGGGCGTGCACAACACCGATAAATCCATCGCGAGCTTTGCCCGCGCCTGCTTCAACTACGCACTGTCGTTAAAGCAGGATCTGTGGTTTTCCACCAAGGATACCATCTCCAAGATCTACGATCATCGGTTTAAGGACATCTTCGCCGAGATCTACGAGGCCGAATACAAGGAACCGTTTGAAGCCGCCGGCATCGAGTATTTCTATACGCTCATTGACGACGCCGTCGCGCGCGTCGTCCGCTCCAAGGGCGGCTTTATCTGGGCGTGCAAAAACTACGACGGCGACGTCATGAGTGACATGGTTGCCACCGCGTTCGGCTCGCTTGCCATGATGACCAGTGTGCTCGTCTCCCCCGACGGTAAGTACGAATACGAGGCGGCGCACGGAACCGTCACCCGCCACTATTACAAGCATCTGAAGGGTGAGGAGACCTCCACCAACTCGGTCGCCACCATCTTCGCATGGTCGGGTGCCCTGCGCAAGCGCGGCGAGCTGGACAATCTGCCGGAGCTATGCGCATTTGCGGACCGTCTGGAAGCCGCCACCCTCGGCACCATCGAGGACGGCATCATGACCGGTGACCTGTATCTCCTGTCCACGCTCGAAAACAAGAAGAAAGTCAATTCCTTGGAGTTTTTGGATGCCATCGCCGCAAAACTGGCTTGACATCCGCATAGATCCGTGCTACAATACACACTGTTAAACAAGGGGTGCTGAGCAATCGGCTGAGAGGAAGTTCGCTTCTAACCCTGTGACCTGATCCGGATAATACCGGCGTAGGAATGTTTACAAAAAAGCAGCGGTTAAAGCGCGCATAACATCTGCCTTTTATAACATCCTATCCGTATTTTTCGGATAGGATGTTTCTATTTTCAAAGGAGTTGTTAAAAATGTCTGACCGCAAATCATCCGTTTACCGTCTTACCGAAAGTGCGATCTTACTCGCCATCGCCGCAGTGCTGAGCGTCATAAAAATCGTCGACATGCCCTACGGCGGCAGCGTTACCGCTTTCAGCATGTTGCCGCTTTTGGTGATCGCCTACCGCCACGGCACGCGTTGGGGATCGTTCACCGCGTTTACCTACAGCCTGATCCAACTGCTGTTGGGGCTGGATAATTTCTCGTATGCCACCTCGTTTTTGGCGGTCGTAATGATCGCTCTGTTTGATTATCTGCTCGCGTTTTTCGCACTGGGACTGGGCGGCATCTTCCGGGGCAAACTGCCGCAGGGCGCGGCGCTCAGTGCGGCGGCGATCCTCTCCGGTATTCTGCGGTATCTGTGCCACGTGATCTCCGGTTGCACGGTGTGGGCAGGGTTATCCGTTCCCACCGCCGAAGCACTGGTGTTCTCGCTGTCGTATAACGCGACGTATATGATTCCTGAGATCGTTATTTTGGTGCTCGGCGCCGTGTATGTGTCCCGCCTACTGTCACTGGACGGTGTGGGTGTTTCCCGTGCGACCGTCCGCCGTATCGACGTGAGCAAACCCTCTTGGGCACTGTCCGCGGTCGCGTATACGCTGCTGCTCGTCACCGCCGTCGGCGACGTGGTGTATATCGCACCCGCCTTGCAAAACGCCTCGAGCGGTGAATTGTTTTTTGCCGGTCTTGCCGCATTAAATTGGCTGGGCGTTGCGATCTTCACCGCCGTCGGCGTTGCTCTGTTCGCGGTACTCAAACTGATTGCCGCACGTGTTACCAAGAAATAATCCCATAAACAAAAGTCGCCGTGTGCTTCTCAGCACACGGCGACTTAGTTTTCTGTATAACTTTATTATTCGAGCGCTTTAAGTGCAAGCTCCACGCCGAGCTCAATGCACCGCTGGCAAGACACGCGCCCCTCATCCTTGATTGCCGTACAAACGGCCGTACCGCCGCACGCGGCGGTAAATTCCTCACACAACGCTTTGCAGAGCGCATACGTTTGTTGCTTAGAAGCGGGTGCCCACAAGTTTCCGTCGCTGTGCTTAAGTCCCGCGATAAAGATCGCACCCGACAACGCTCCGCAGGTCTGCTCTCTGCCGCCCATACCGGCGCCGAAACCTTCCATAGCGCGCATGACGGTCTGTGGGTCGATACCTATTTCCTCCGAAAACGGTAACGCCACCGATTGTGCACAGTTGTGCCCTCTTTCGTGAAGATCTTTTGCCTGCTCGAATTTGTTACCAAACATCGTATCGTCTCCCCTTTTATATGCCGAATTGCTGACGCAATATGTTTTCCACACTCTCGGCTGTCGGCAGATCGCCGAAGCCGGTACACAACGAACCCTTCATACGGTAGGGATGCCCCACCGCGCACAACAGCGGAATATCGTTTTCGCCGTCACCGAACGCGATCGCTTGCTCGGGCGGTACCCCGAATTTCCGCATCACCACGCGTGCCGCCGCGCCTTTGTCCGCACCCGCGGCAACGAGCTCGGTCGTGCAGCCGTTCTGATACGCCACCCGAAACGACTCGTGCAGATCGGTTACCGTTCCCGACGGCAGTTCGACCTTGAGATAGTCCTCCGGAATCTCCTCCGGAATGTGCACGCGTTTACCGACCACCGGCGTATCGCCGACGCAATAGATCTGCTCGCGCCCATAAATGGCCGCACCGCCGTAACGCGCGATAAGCTCTTTGGTTTTACATTTCATCAAGCGCTTTTTATACAGCACACAGTTTTTGTGCATCACAAGCGCACCGTCCATACACAAAAACACCAGTCGGTAAAACAGCGAACCGAACAAGCCTTTCAGCTGTGCATACGGTCTGCCGCTCGCAATGACCACCGTGATGCCGCGATCCAGCAGACGGCGCAGCACGTTCAGCGTATCCGTCGAAATTGTTTTTTCGGTTTTCGGAAGCAACGTGCCGTCCACGTCACAAAATATCATTCGCAGCATCCCGCTTGTCACCTCATTTCATTTCCACGATCGTCACGCCGGTCTCGCCCTCACCGTATAACCCCAAACGGAACGACTTGACACCGGGACACGATTTCAGGTGCGCGTGCACCGCCGCGCGCAAGGCACCCGTGCCTTTCCCGTGAATAATGGTCAGCCTGTCCAGACCGCCGAGCCGTGCGTTATCCAAAAATCTGTCCACTTCAAGCAAGGCTTCATCCGTCGTTTGACCCCGCAGATCCAATTCGGTCTGTGCGGCGCGAGTGGAGCGCGATACGTCGGTATAGACAGCGCCGCGGCTTTTCTTGACGGCGGGGGCGGTCATTTTTTCAATCAAGCGCAGGTTATCCTGTGATACGCGCGTGCGGATGATGCCCGCCTGTACCTCTACCGTGCCGCCTGCATCCGGCAGCGCTGTGACAACAGCCGATCTATCAATATCGACGATCAGCACCTCGTCACCCACGACTAACGGGCGCGGCAGTTGATACGCGCCGCGTGCTTTTTGCATGACGGGATCAATATCGTCTTCTAATTTGTTCAGCCGACTGCGCAGCTGTGACCGTGCCGCGGCGGCTTTTTTGGAAAAGTCGGCGGAATTCCGCTGCTTGCGTAGCGCATCCAGCTCGGCGATGAGTTCTTCCGCATCACGGCGAGCGTGCTCCACCACACGGCGCGCCTCGTCCTTGGCATCGTCAAGCTCCTGCTCTTTTTGCGCTTGTAAGGCCGCCAGTTGTTCCCTCGCGGTTTCGTTGGCGTGCTGTGCCGCCCGCGTGGCTTCCTTCGCTTCCTGCAATTCCTTTTCCAGACTCAGCCGCTTTTCCTCCAGCACGACCACGACGTCTTCCAAACGGCGGTCATCACCCGACACCAAAGAGCGCGCCCGCTGTACCACCGACGGATCCATGCCGAGCCGCTCGCTGATAGCAAACGCATTGGAGCGCCCCGGTACGCCCACCATCAACCGATAGGTCGGGCGCAGGGATTCCACGTCGAATTCACAGCTTCCGTTTTCCACGCCCTCGGTCTGAATGGCGTACGCCTTCATTTCCGCGTAGTGTGTGGTAGCCGCGATACGCGCGCCCTGTGCGCGCAGACGTTCCACGATCGCGGTCGCCAGTGCCGCGCCCTCGACGGGGTCGGTACCGGCACCGAGCTCATCAAGCAATACCAGACTATGTTCGTCCGCTTCGTCTAAAATGCGGATCAGATTGGTCATATGCGCCGAGAAGGTCGACAGCGACTGTTCAATGGACTGCTCATCCCCGATGTCGGCAAGCACGGTGCGGAATACCGATAAGCTGCTGCCGTCACGCACCGGCGGCAGCATCCCGCACATCGTCATCAAGGTGAGCAGGCCAACGGTTTTGAGGGTCACGGTCTTACCGCCCGTGTTAGGGCCGGTAATCACGAGCGTATCAAAACTGCCGCCGAGCTCCACGTCGATCGGCACCACTTTTTTGGGATCAATCAACGGGTGGCGCGCTTTGTTCAGCAGGATATATCCGTCGTCAGTCACCCGCGGAACGGAGGCTTTCATCTGATATCCGAGCCGCGCTTTGGCAAAGATCAAATCGATGCCGACGAGCACCGTGTAATCGTCAATGATCGCATCGGCGAACGACCCTGCCTCGGCAGACAGATCACGGATGATGCGTTCGATCTCCGCCGCCTCCTGCGATTCCAAGACCTTTAATTCGTTATTTGCTTCCACCGCACCCATCGGCTCGATAAACACGGTCGCACCTGACGACGAGGTATCGTGCACCAAGCCGGCGATCGACGAGCGATGCTCCGCCTTGACCGGCACCACAAACCGCCCGCCGCGAATGGTCACGATCGGTTCCTGCAACGCCTTTTGTGCCGATTGTGAATGGATCAATTTGTCCAGCTGATCCCGCACTCTGGCAGATGCCGCGCGCATTTTGCGACGGATGGTATAGAGTTCCGGTGATGCCTGATCGCTGATCTCATCTTCGGAAAGAACGGTGGTGCGGATGCGATCCTCTAAGTATTTGTTCGGGGACAGCGACGAAAACCGATCGTCTAAGCAAGTCCCCATTCCCTCACAGTGGGAATGCCATTCTGCCACCGAACGGATACCGCGCAACGTGCCCGCTATACGAAGCAGCTCCGCAAGCGTCAGCATCGCGCCCGCCTGCGCGCGGCGCAGGGCGTTGGAAACGTTTTTGACGTCACCAAACGGCGGCGCGCCGAATTTTGCCATGAGGCAAAACGCCGCGTCCGTTTCGTCAAGCAGGCGCTGTACCTCGCCGAGGTACGGTGACGGCTGCAGGGCGCGCGCCGCCTCTGCCGCGTCCTCACAGGTAGCCTGCACCGCCAGCAGTTCCAGCACCTTATCCAGTTCCAATGCGTGATAATGCTTGTTCATAGTGACTGTCCTTACAATAAACTATGATAAAATTCCAACGTGTTAAACCCGCGGTTCAGCTGTGCGAGCAAAAAGCGCTCTACGGCAGCGCCGAGCAGTGCCATATCCGCTTCCGGCAGAGAAAATGCAAAGCATTTTTCAAACGGCGCATACACGATATGCCGCAGTGCCGCCAGTGCCCCCGCCGTCAGCGGCAGGGTATCGGTGCCGCCGTGCTGTTCGCAATACAGTACCCCGCGCAGCGGGGAAAACCGCGCGCAATCCCCGGTGCCGCACGCGGCACATTGCGCCACCGCCGGCATATATCCCGCCTTGCATAACAGTCGCAGTTCCGTAACAGCCTTCACCTGCGGTAACGACCGCGTTCCCGCGGATAAATAATACAGGGCATTGAGCAGCAGCCGCAGTTCCTCCTCGGCCTCCTCCTCGGCGGGCGCTAACACACCCGCAAGCTCACAAAAATATTGCGCGAGAGCCAGTTTGTCCAACTGATCCCGCACCTCGAAAAACACCTGTAACGGTTCCGCATCGTCCACTATGTATTTTTCCCGCCCCTTGTAAAGCGACAGGCGGGAATAGCAAAGCAGCTGTGTGGCACTGCCGTTGCGGTTATTGAGTTGTCTGGCGCGGCGCACCGACGCGCGAATAACGCCGTGATCGCGGGTCAGAGCAGTGACAAACCGATCCGACTCGCCGACGGTGTTATTTTCACGTATGATCAGTGCGTCGGTCGTCAGCTTCATGCGATTTCTCCTTAGCCTCCGCTACGGAATTTTCACCGGAACCGTACACGTCCACCCCGCAGTAGCGCAGGTAATCCTGTACTTTTCCGGTCTTCTCAAAGGTTGCCCATAATTTATCCTTATCCATCGTCCGACGCCTCCGTTCACTATTACTTTGAACGGAAAGGGGTTGTTTGATACAGGAAATTTTTACAACCGATAACCAAAGCCGTTGAGAAGCCCTTGACGGTTGCGCCAGTCCTCCTTGACCTTGACCCAGCACTGCAAATTGACGTGTGCACCAAGCGCCTTTTCCATCTCTTCGCGTGCCGCCGTGGAAATGCGTTTGAGCATCGCGCCCTTTTTGCCGATCACCATGCCCTTGTGGGTATCGCGCTCGCAAAAGATCTCCGCATCAATATCCAAAATGACACCGCGCTCGGTTTCGCGTTCTTCCATCCGCTCGATCACCACGGCAATGCCGTGCGGGATCTCGTCTCTGAGAGAAAGCAGCATCTGCTCTCGAAGCAGCTCTGCCGCCAGCACCTTCTCCGGCTGATCGCTGACAGCGTCGGCGGGGAAAAAGTGCGGGCTTTCAAAGGTGTATTGGGTAAGCTCGGCGAGCAACTCGTCCACTCCCTCGCCCGTCAACGCGGATACCGGCAAGATCGCCTCGAACGCGAATTCCTGCCGCCACGCATCAATGCAGGTGAGCAGTGTTGCTTTGTCTTCGACCGTGTCGATCTTATTGATCACGAGCAGCACCGGCAGTTTTTGTGCGCGGAATTTTTGGAGCAGCTCGCGCTCGCTGTCCCGCACCGTGGAGGTGGGTTCGACGATCAGCACTCCCACATCCACGCCCGTCATCGCTTCACCGATGGATCTCACCATAAAATCCCCCAGCCTGGTGCGGGGACGGTGCGTACCGGGTGTATCCAAAAAGACCAGTTGCACGGTATCCCGCGTAAGCACGCCCATAATGCGGTTGCGCGTGGTCTGCGGCTTGTCCGACACGATGGCGACCTTTTGCCCCACCAAAGTGTTAAGCAGTGATGATTTTCCCACGTTGGGTCGCCCGACCAACGCAATAAAAGCAGAGGTTGTTTCCATTACTTTGTTCTCCATTTCCACACGAACAGCACCGCCGGCACAGCAGACAGTGCCAATAAGATCGGCTTATAAATATGTTCTCCCCAATCGGCGAAGACGGAAACCCAAACGTCCGGTTTCCAGAACAGCATGACCGCCACTACGACCGCAGCGATAGCCGCTAAGAGCACCGCGCCCGCCGCCATATCCTTGGCAGCGCCGGCAAGCGGGTGCCGTTCGGCGGAAAAGCGGTCAATGGTGCGTTCCACTGCTGAGTTGAACATTTCGGCAACCAGGACACCGGCGATGGTAAGTGCCAATACGGCACCCTCGGCGCGGGACAGCGAAAAATGCGGCGTAAACAGCAAAACGTAGAACGCGATCACCAAATGAAAGCGAAAATGCCATTCCTCGCGCGCGCAGCGCCAAATACCGCGCGCCGCCCAGCCGAAGCCTTTAATCATCTTCGAGCACATAACTACTCCCGCGGGGCAAGCCCACCTGTTTCATGACGGTTTCTTCCTTTTCGCGCATACGCACGGCTTCCATGCCGCCCTGCACGTGATCGTATCCGAGCAGGTGAAGCATGGAGTGTACCGTCAGATACCCCACCTCGCGGTTGAAGCTATGACCGTAATCCTCCGCCTGCTTCGCCGCCTGCTCCAACGACAGCATAATATTACCGAGAAGCTTTTCACCGGTTTCGGGGTGCAGGTCGTATACGCCGTTCTCACCGAGCGGGAAGGACAGCACGTCGGTCGGCGCGTCGATGCCGCGCTGTTCAAGGTTGACCTGATGGATGCGGTCGTTATCGACCAAGGTCACGTCCACCTGAACCGAACCGTCCACCTGCTCCAGCTCCAACACCGCGTGACAGCAGCGGCGGATCAGCATCCGCAGTCCCGTTGGGAGCTTCACGGCCTTTTGTTGGTTTTCAATGTCGACTCGAAGTTTTTTCAGCATAGCGACTGCGCTTCCCTTCCTTGTTTTTTTTATAGCGTTCATACGCTTCAATGATGCGTTGCACCAGCTGGTGCCGCACCACGTCTTTTTGTGTGAACGTGCAGATGGACACGTCCTCTACGTCTTTGAGCACCCGCATGACCTCGCGCAGACCGCTTTGCTTGCCGGAGGGCAGGTCGATCTGCGTGATATCGCCGGTGACCACCATCTTGGAATTAAAACCCAATCGGGTCAAAAACATCTTCATCTGCTCGGGGGTGGTGTTCTGCGCCTCATCCAAAATAACAAAGCTGTCATCCAACGTGCGGCCGCGCATATACGCGAGCGGCGCGATCTCGATGTTGCCTCGCTCCAAATATTTCTGATAGGTCTCCGTACCGAGCATATCAAACAACGCGTCGTACAACGGGCGCAAGTACGGATCGACCTTGGATTGCAGATCACCGGGCAGAAAGCCGAGCTTTTCGCCCGCCTCCACGGCGGGTCGCGTCAAAATGATACGATTGACCTGCTTTGCCCGAAACGCCTCCACCGCCATCGCTACCGCCAGATAGGTCTTGCCCGTACCGGCAGGACCGATGCCGAGCACTACCGTGTTATCGCGGATAGCTTCCACGTATCGTTTTTGCCCCAACGTCTTGGGCTTGATGGGACGGCCCTTGGCAGTGATGCAAATGCTGTCACCGGTGAGAGCAGGCAGTTCGTCGTCCGTGCCCTCGTTCACCAGCATCAGCACGTACCGCACGTTCTGCTCGGTGAGCTGCTCGCCGCGGTTGAGCAGCTGCAGCAGTCCCTCGATGGCGCGAATGGCCTTGGCGACCGCCTCCGACTCGCCGCTGACCTTCAGATCGCTGTCGCGGCTGAGGACGGTCACGCCGAACTGCTCCTCAATCAACCGAATATTCTCATCGAAATTGCCGAACAGTGCAACCGCCTGTTCCATGCGGTCAACGTTGATGATCTGTTCTATGACTTCCGCCTCCTGCGTGCTATTCCTTACTATTTTGTCATTGTACCACAAAAACTTTCGCTTGTCATTAGGAAAAACAGCAATTTTTCTTATTTCTCATGCAACTGCAGGGGTTCACTCTGCCCAATGGATTCTAAACAAGTATAGGTGCCGACGAGCACCCACCCGTCGTCGGTTTTCTGTTCGGTCACCGTTTCGGCTTCGATCGTCATCTCCTCCCGCAAAGCACCGACCGCCTCGCTAAGACGCGACTGCGCCTCTGCCAGCGTTTCGGCTTCGGTTCGTGTACAAACCACCGTTTCATCAAACACCAGCCGCGTCACCTCGATCCCGATGGGAAGCGCCTTGCCGTAGGCGCGCAAGGGATATTCCTCCGTCTGTTGGGTGTATTCCCCCTCAATATCCGCACCGGCATACAGCGGCACGCGTAGCCCGAGCAAATAAAAACAGGGACGGGACACGGTCCGCGGAGCCGTGCTCGGCACGTCCTCCTCAAACGGTACGGTCACGGTCAGCGTGCGGGTGGTACGTGCCGTCACAACACCCTCGGCGCGCTTTAAGATCGGTCCCACCTTGCTGTCCATCACGCCGCTGATAAGCAGTGTCCCTTTTGTCACGGCGTCCCCCGGTTTGACCATCGCTTGCCCGCTCACCGCATCCACGCTGACGATCACACCGTCCTGTGTCGCCACGATATTAGCGGGCTCATCGGACGCAATCGGCTGTGTTTCCTGCCGCTCTCTGACCTCCACCAGTGCGGTACTGCCCTCAAAGTTGACCGTTAGCCACACAAGCTCCGGCAATTTCTCCAGTGCTGTCAGCTGCAGCTGCGGCAGATCGACAGCAGAAAGCGCAGCTCCTTCATAGACGCCGAGAGGCTCCAGCATCTCGCGGATCGCCTCGTCTGAAACCTGCTCGTTACCGGAGATGCGAACGGTCCATACGCGGGACGAAAGCAGTTGCAACAGCACAACAAACAACACCGCTCCCACCGCAAGCCCCCACCGAAGGCGAAACGGACGCAATAAAAACGGCAACCCACGCCGTTCGCGCACCCGCATACGCACCGAGGCTACTCGTGCTGCGGGTCGCAGTTCGCGGTACTGCGCCGCCTTACACCAACAAAAGAGGAATATCCCCTTGCGAGAAATACCCCATAAGGCAATGTTCCGTTTTGACGCCTCGTTCAAAAACCGTTCCGGAAATCCCCCTTCACATTCGATACACACGGTTCCCGCAAACATCGTATGCCCCCTACAAAAACTCAAGTGACAGTAATCTGCCGGTAATGACGGCACAAGCAGGATTCAGGCTGGTCATGCACAGCTCGCGTCCGGTAAACCGGATCGTGCCGCTGACAGTACGCAACTGTATCTGATCCTCATCGTATTTTACGATCCCCTGACACCCCTCCACCAATATCTGTCGGTTTCCGGACAATTCAATGCGCGCCGCCTCCGACAGCACACCGACCGGCATATCCAACACTTTTTCCATTTTGGCGGAGATGGCAGCTCGCGTTTCACGTTTCATGACAGCGCCCTCCTTTTACCTTATGAATATGAAACGGCAAGCGGAATAATACCGGATACGTACTACATATATAGAAGGCAGGGGGGATTCGTATGTCTGCTTATATCACTCTGCACCCACGCCTTCGCACCGCACTGGTAGGCACGGGGATCGTGTGCTACAGCGCTCTCATATTGCTTCGTCCTGAGGCAGTCGCCGGCGGGATCAGCCGCGGCTTGTCGATCTGTGCTTCGGTGATCATTCCCTCGTTGTTTCCGTTCCTGGTGTTAGGCGGATTTTTATCAAGATCAGGAGTCGCAGCCGCCGTCGGCAGCCGACTCGAGCGCATCACGCGCCTGCTGTTTGGATTGCCCGGCTGCTGTGCCGCGGGCATCTTGATCGGCTTTATCGGCGGATATCCCGCAGGCGGAGCCGTTGTGGGCGAGCTGGTGCGCTCCCGACAGATCTCACGCGACGAGGGACGGCGTATGCTGCGCTTTTGCGTCTGCGGAGGGCCGGGGTTTATCATCAGCACGGTCGGCGCGGGACTGATGGGCAGCACGGCGTTCGGTGTCATTCTGTTTGCCGCACATATCGCGGCGGCGATGATCTTAGGCATCCTGGGCGCACCGAGAGGCAACCGACGGTACGTCAAGACCGACTCGCCCTGCCGCCCTCGCGGTTCGGTGGCGACGGCGTTTGTAGAATCGGTGACCGCCGCATGTCAGTCGCTGCTATCCATGTGCGGCTTTATCCTCCTGTTTTCGGGGCTCCTTGCACTGCCGAATACCTTTTCCGCCTCCGACAACCGTACGGTAAGCGCTCTGCTGTCCTGCCTGTTGGAAGTGAGCTGCGGTTGTGTCGCCGCCGCCGAGCTTGGCGAGCTCGCACCGTTTTTTCTCGGTATCGCCGTCGGTTTCGGCGGTCTTTCCGTACATTGTCAGGTGGCCTCGTCTCTCGCCGGTACCGGCGTGCTGACACCGCACTTTTGGCTCGCACGGCTGTCGCACGGCTTTTTGACCGCTGTGTTGACCCTCTTACTGCTCCGACTCGTTCCGGTCACGATACCGGTGTTCGGCACCTCGTCCCAACCGGTGATACGTGCGGTGTCCGGCCATGTCGGAATCTCCGTGTTTCTGTTGATGTTATGCGGAATTTGGTTGCTTTCTGTTGACAAAGCGAGCAGACTCACCTATAATAAGGATCATAGTTAGAGGCTCATGATAAAGGATGTGACAGCATGAAGCGGAAGTTATACGGCAACGCCGTGACGCCTGTATGCGAGATCTGCGCAAACGGCCGGCGTTCCTCCGACGGGCGGGTGATCCTGTGCCTGCGCAAGGGCATTATGCAACCCTCGGCACATTGCCGCAAATTCCGCTACGATCCGCTGCGCCGCATCCCGTATATTCAGCCGGATCTGCAGACCTATACGGAAGCGGATTTCCGTATAGACTAATTTTTTTGCTTTTGCCTATTGACAAGTGCGGATCGCTTTGTTATAATGGCTGTAAAGCAAATTCCTTTACAGGAAACGCTTGGACATCCGGGCGTTTTTTATTATGCTAAAAAGGAGGGACAAGAAATGCCGAAGAATATGGAGATCATTTGGTTGTTTGACTTTTACGGCGACATGCTCACCGAAAAGCAACGCAACGTGGTGGAGCTGTATTATGAAGAGGACTTGTCCCTGGCAGAGATTGCCGAAAATCAGAACATAACCCGGCAGGGTGTACGGGATTCCATCAAGCGCGCGGAGGCGCAGATGATCGAGATGGAAGAACGCTTGCACTTAGCCGCACGGTTTCGCGGTATGCGCGACGGATTGGAAGCGATCCGCGAGGCTGCACAGGATATTCAGATGCTCAACGACCGCACCCGCTATTCCCGCGAGATCGACGAACGGTCAAAACGGATCATACAGCTGGCGGATGAATTGAGAGAGAGGTAGGAGCACCGTGGCGTTTGAAGGACTGTCCGACAAACTGTCTGCTGCATTCAAGCGGCTGAAAAATAAAGGTAAGCTGACCGAGGCGGACGTCAAGGAAGCCATGCGCGAGGTACGTCTGGCACTGCTGGAGGCGGATGTCAACTACAAGGTCGCCAAGGATTTCACAGCGGCGGTAGCGACACGCGCCGTCGGCGAAAAGGTCATGGAAAGCCTCACCCCCGCGCAGATGGACATTAACCTCGTCAACGTGGAGCTGACCGCACTCAGGGGCGGCGAAGCCGCACGCCTGGCAACCGCCAACCGCCCGCCGTGTGTGGTGATGATGTGCGGTCTGCAGGGCTCCGGTAAAACCACCCATTCCGCCAAGCTTGCCAAAATGCTCAAGGGGCAGGGCCACCGCCCGCTGCTCGTCGCGTGTGACGTGTACCGTCCCGCCGCTATTACGCAGTTGCAGGTAGTCGGCTCAGCCGCCGGTGTGCCGGTGTTTGAACGCGGCACCATCGATCCGGTGCGCATTGCCAAAGAGGCAGTCGCGCACGCGAAGGATCACGGCAACGATTACGTGATCCTGGATACCGCCGGCCGTCTGCATATCGACGAACAGTTGATGGCGGAGCTTCGCAATATCCGCGAAGCGGTCGCCCCGCAGGAGATCCTGCTGGTGGTGGATGCCATGACCGGTCAGGACGCGGTGAACGTCGCGCAGTCGTTTAACGAAACACTGTCCATAGACGGTGTGATCTTAACCAAGCTCGACGGCGATACTCGCGGCGGCGCGGCACTCTCGGTGCGCGCGGTAACCGGCAAGCCGGTCAAGTTCGCCGGTACCGGCGAAAAGCTGGACGATTTGGAGATATTCCATCCGGCGCGCATGGCGTCCCGTATTCTCGGCATGGGCGACGTGATGTCGCTCATTGAAAAGGCACAACAACAGATCGACGATCGCGAAGCCGAAGAGCTTGCTCGCAAAATGCAGCAAAACACCTTCGACTTTAACGATATGCTGGATCAGTTCCGTCAGATCCAGAAGATGGGCGATATCAAAAGCCTGCTCGGCATGATCCCCGGCATGGGCAAGCAGCTCAAGGATATTGATATCGACGAACGACAATTTGCGCGCGTTGAGGCGATCATCCTGTCGATGACGGAAAAGGAACGCCGTAAACCGGATATCATCAACCCCTCCCGCAAGCGGCGCATTGCCGCAGGCTGCGGCATGCGGGTGGAGGACGTCAACCGTCTGCTCAAGCAGTATGATACCATGAAACAGCTAATGAAGCGCATGAAAAACATGGGCAAAAAAGGCGGGCGCGGAATGCCGATGGGCTTTGGCGGCAAGGGCAATCCCTTTGGGTTCTAATTTCAACCGTATTCACGGTTGGCGAAGAATACATTTTCAGTACAATTTTGGAGGTAACCAACATGGCAGTAAAAATCAGACTGCGCCGCATGGGCGCAAAGAAAGCTCCCTTCTATCGCATCGTGGTAGCGGATTCCCGTTATCCCCGCGACGGCCGCTTCATCGAGGAGATCGGCTATTACAACCCGCTGGAAGAGCCGGCTGTTGTCAAAGTTGACGCCGAGAAGGCTAAGAAGTGGATCGCCAACGGCGCTCAGCCCACCGATACCGTCAAGGATCTGCTGAAGAAAGCCGGTATATAAGGCCATGAAAGAGTTATTGTTAACGATTGCTCGCGGTCTTGTTGAAGATCCCGACGCGGTCGTCGTCACCGAGGATGAACCCGCGGAGGACGGCACGATCGTGTTTCATCTTCACGTGGCAGCAGACGATATGGGTCGCGTCATCGGCAAGCAGGGTCGCATTGCGAAGGCGATGCGCACCGTGATGCGTGCCGCCGCGACCCGTCAGGATGCGAAAGTAGCCGTCGAGATCGACGACTGATAACCCGCAAACACCCGATAACCTCTCACGGCACGCCGTGAGAGGTTTTTTCCGAGGAGGAACGGTATGGCGAAACGGAGTTTTCTGGAAGCCGGCGAGATCGTCGGCACACACGGTGTGCGCGGCGAGGTACGCGTGCGCCCTGAATGTGACTCACCCGACATGTTTTGCACCCTGCGCACGGTATATTTCGACGATGTCGGCAAACGGTCGGTCCGCATGAAAGCACGCGTTCATAAAAACATTGCGCTCGCGAAGCTCGATGGCGTTGACACGGTGGAGGCAGCAGCAGCCCTGCGCGGTACGATGCTGTACCTTGACCGCCGTGATATCAAGCTGGAAAAGGGCCGTTATTTTATCTGTGACCTGATCGGCACACGGGTAGTTGACTGTGAGACCGGTACCGTTTACGGCGAATGTACCGACGTCACGCATACCGGCTCGAACGACGTCTACCATATGAAAACACCGGAGGGTAAGGAGATCCTGATTCCTGCGATCCCCGACGTCATCCGTGAGGTGGACATTGAGCATGAGAGCATTCGTATTTTTCCGATGTTAGGGTTGTTTGACGATGAGAATTGATTTTCTGACACTGTTTCCCGAATCCTGCAACGCGGTGCTGAGCGAGAGCATTATCGGCAAAGCCCGCGAACGCGGTATTCTGGATTTTCATTTTCACCAGATCCGCGATTACACGGAAAACCGCCAAAAGCAGGTGGACGACTATCCCTACGGCGGCGGTATGGGCATGGTGATGAACGCACAGCCGATCGCAGACTGCTTCCGCGCGGTCTGTGACCAGATCGGTCATCGCCCGCACCTGATCTATCTGTCACCGCAAGGCAAAACGCTGACACAGGCACGCGCACGAGAGCTTTCCGAGCTGCCGGAGCTGTGCCTGTTGTGCGGTCATTACGAAGGCGTGGACGAACGCGTTTTGGACGCGATCGTAGACGAGCAGATCTCGATCGGTGACTATGTGCTCACCGGAGGCGAGCTTCCCGCAATGGTACTCGCCGACTGCGTCGCCCGCATGATCCCCGGCGTGCTGTCCGACGAGATATGTTTCACCGAGGAAAGCCATTTTTCCTCGCTCTTGGAATATCCGCAATACACGCGTCCCGCAGTATGGGAAGGACGCGAGGTGCCGCCGATCCTGCTGTCGGGTCATCATGAGAATATTGCGGCGTGGCGGCGGGAACAATCCTTGTTGCGGACGCTCAAGCACCGCCCCGATCTGCTGAAAAACGCCGATCTGACACCAAAAGAAAAAGTGTTCTTAGACGAAAAACAGCGCCATTGTGACTAAATTCCTTCCACATTCCCCGTCATTTTTACCAATTCGAATGGTTCTTGTTTTTTCAAAATAGGGCAGGCATCCAAATTTTCAAAAATCGAGTTTTTTTGCGTGGTTTTTGTTTGACCGCACCGCGCTTTATGGTATAATATGTACTGACAAGGGAAAACTCGAGACGTGATGAGGAGAAGGAGTAATTCGTATGTGTGTCAAAGATGTTTTGGTTCAGAACCAAGTAGGCCTGCATGCTCGTCCTGCTACTTTTTTCATTCAGAAGGCGAACGAGTTTAAGTCGTCCATTTGGGTGGAGAAAGAGGAGCGCCGCGTCAACGCCAAAAGCTTGCTGGGCGTGTTGTCGCTCGGCATCGTGGGTGGTACGACCATTCGGATCATCGCCGACGGCAACGATGAAGAAGAGGCTGTGGATGCGCTCGTGTCCTTAGTACAGTCCGGTTTCACCGAGTAAGAGTTGTAGGGAAAGCGCAACCGCGAACGCGGCTGCGCTTTTTTGTTAATTTCCGGTTTGAGGGAGGGTGAGCGATGGATAAAAAAGCCGAATTGCGGGCAAAGGCGATGGCACTGCCGCTCGAGCCCGGCGTCTATATCATGAAGGACCAAAACGGCACCATCATTTATATCGGCAAAGCCAAGGCGCTGAAGAACCGTGTCAGTCAGTATTTCGGAGCCGACACCGCTCACACCGAAAAGGTGCGGCAGATGGTCAGCCGCGTGGATCGTTTTGAGTATATCGTCACCGGCAGTGAGTTTGAGGCACTCATACTGGAATGTTCGCTTATCAAACAATATTCCCCCAAATACAACATCCTGCTCAAGGACGACAAGGGCTATCACTACATCCGCGTATCCCCGCCCCCCTTTTCCCGCATCAGCGAAGCGAAACAAAAGACGGAGGACGGCGCACGGTATATCGGGCCGTATCTCTCCTCGTTTGCCATCAAGCAAGCGGTCGACGAGGTAAACCGGCTGTTCGGTCTGTCCACCTGCCGCAAACCACTGCAGTACCGTAAGGCTTGCGAGCGGCCGTGTCTTAACCACTATATCGGACAATGCTGTGCGCCCTGCACGGGCAAGGTATCCCCCACCGAGTACGCCGACCGCGTTGAACAAGCGATCACCTATTTGACGCAGGGACGCTCCAAGCTCACCGCACTGCTGCGTCAGCGTATGGAGGCGGCATCCGATGCGTTGGATTTTGAGACCGCCGCGCGCCTGCGTGACCGTATCCGCGCATTAGAAAAGCTGAATGCAACCCAAAAAGTGGTGCAGTCGCGTGTGAAACGGCAGGACATCCTCGCTTTTTCGCAGGCACAAGGCGTGGCGTGCTTTGAGGTATTCCGTTTCACGGACGGTGCTTTGTCCGATCGGGAGCACTTCTTCGTCGACCCATCAGACGAGCTGCCCGCCACGCGCGCGGAATTTCTGCGCCGCTATTATTCTCTGCGCGAATCAGTCCCGCCGCGCATCGTGTTGGACGGTGAGATTGAGGATGCCGACCTGCTTGCGCAGTGGCTCACCGAAAAAGCGGCGGCTACCGGCGAACGATATACGGTGCGCTTTGTGTTCCCAAAACGAGGCGAGCAGGCGCAACTGATGTCCATGTGCCGTGACAATGCGGCAGAGCGTGTCGCACAGCAGTTAAATCTCCGCGGGCGCGATGTCTCCGCATTGGAGGAGCTACAGAAGCTGTTAGGTCTCGAAAAATTGCCCGCTCGCATTGAAAGCTACGATATCTCACACACTGCCGGCAGCGACGTAGTGGGAGCGATGGTGGTATTCCGGAACGGAAAACCGCTCAAATCCGCCTACCGCCGTTTTGAGATCAAGACCGTGGTCGGACAGGACGATTACGCCTGTATGCGTGAGGTGCTGGAACGCCGCCTTAAGGAATATGCCGCAAGCCCCGATGACGTCGGGTTCGGTAAGTTGCCGGATCTGATCCTGCTGGACGGCGGCAAGGGGCACGTGTCGGCCGTTAAACCGCTTTTGGACAGCTTGGGATATGGAATTCCTGTGTTCGGTATGGTCAAAGACTCGCATCACCGCACCCGTGCCATCACCGAGGAGGGTGCTGAGCTGTCCATTCAATCCCGCCGCAGCGCGTTCACGCTGGTTTCCGCCGTCCAAGAAGAGGTCCACCGTTTTGCCATTGGCTATCATCGTTCCAAGCACCGCAAGCAAGGCGTCTCCACGACGCTGACCGAGATCCCCGGCGTCGGTGCCAAACGCGCCGCTTTGTTGCTGCGGCATTTTGGGTCGTTGCGGGCGGTCAGAGCTTCCACAGTAGACCAGTTGGCGGCGGTCAAAGGCATGACGCGTCCCGCAGCGGAGGCCGTGGTACAATATTTTCAAGAAAATTGACCGTCAACCCTTGCAATCCCGCGATCACCTATGATATACTATTACAGTAAAGTGGTGAAGAGAAGTATCGGAAAGGAGAACCGCCATGGATTCCTTTGTGGAGCAGTTAGTCAAAAAGAAAAAGAGTGCCGGTCAAATCGTAGCGATCATCAGCACCGTTGTACTTGCGGTTTTCCTGTTAGCACTGTCGATCCTACTTATTGCATGGATTCGGGGATTTGCCGCGTTTGTCATCGTGGGCGTATTTTACGGTGCTTGGTATCTGCTGACCGCGCAGAACATTGAGTATGAATACTGCGTCACCAACGGTGATATTGATATTGACCGCATCGTTGCTCAACGCAAGCGTCAGCGCATCGTGTCAGTATCGGGCAAAAAGATCGAAAGTGCCGGTCGGTACGTACCGGAAAAGTGGACAGGTCGGCCGATGGATCGCACCGTGATCGCCGCGCCCTCTGACCGCGAGGATAACCTGTATTATTTCACCTACCGCAGTAAAAAACGCGGTCATACGTTGGTCGTCTTCCAACCCGACGAACGCGTGAAGAACTCCTTGTACGAGGGGTTGCCCAAGCTGGTACAGCTCGATTGGGACAAAGAATAATAAACGACTAACAAGGCAGCCAAAATCCGTTTGGCTGCCTTTTTCAAAGGAGACTCTCTTATGACAGTTCCCGAATCCATCAAACGCTGTTTTCCGCCGCGGGCGGCGGACAGCCATAAAGGAACCTACGGCACCCTGCTCTCGATCTGTGGGAGCTACGGTATGGCAGGTGCGGCAGTACTTGCTGCCCGCGCCGCCGGACGATGCGGTACCGGGCTCGTGATCGCGGCCTTGCCGGAATCCATTTATCCCATAGCGGCGGCACAGCTGCCCGAGGTAGTATTCGTGCCGTTCAAGGAAACCGCGTGCGCCGACCGTCTGAAGAAATTGGCACCGCATGTGGAAAAATGCACCGCCTTGCTGATCGGCTGCGGGCTCGGCAACACGGCAGCCTCCACACAACTTACGGAAGCACTGCTGAATGCGGCAACCTGCCCGATCGTTTTAGACGCCGATGGTATAAACGCCGCCGCAATGCATATATCTATACTGGAAACAGCGCATCCACCGCTCATCCTCACACCGCATCCAAAAGAGCTTTCCCGTCTGCTTCACTGTACGGTCGAGCAGATACAGACTGATCGAAAGCTCGCGGCGCAGACCGCGGCTTCGCGGTTTCATGCGATCGTCGTACTCAAAGGACATAACACGGTGATCGCCGAGCCGAACGGCTCGGTATCCGTCAATAATACCGGCAACCCCGGTATGGCGGTCGCCGGCAGCGGCGACGTACTGGCGGGTATGATCGCGGGGCTCGCGGCCCAAGGTCTGTCGCCGAGGGATGCCGCCCGATGCGGTGTGTATCTGCACGGTGCGGCAGGGGATCTTGCCGCTGGGCGGCTGTCACAGCACGCGATGCTGCCAACCGACATGTTGGATGAGTTGGGGACGCTGTTTCTGCAACTTGAACAATAGGAGCTGTCAGTATGTCCCGTCGCGTTTTCGCGCTATGCCTTGTGTTTTCTCTGATGTTGGTCGGCTGCACCCCCCAAAAGCCGGCCGAGCCGGTTTCGGTGGATTTTGCGTGCGAGTTTCAAGCACGGTATAATGATCTGACCGCCACCGGCACCCTCACCCGTCGCACGGCGGGTACGCTGTTACTGGAATTTGCCGAGCCCGAAACGTTAGCGGGCCTTTCCGCCGAGTGGGACGGAGAAAAAGTAACGCTGAAATATTGGGGACTGTCCTACGACATGGACCCCGATACACTTCCCGAAAGCGCGCTGGGAGAAGGGCTCATCGCCGCCTTTGACGCCGCCCTGCGCGGTGAGGGAGAACGGCAGGAGGCCGACGGTAAGGTGACCGTCACCGGTTTATCGGGAGACACCGCGTACACCTACGTGTACGATACCGAGACCGGCGTACCGCTATCGCTTGCGGTACCGTCCGTCCCCCTCTCCGTCACCTTTTCCGGCACACGAACAAATTGACGGTGAAAAAGCCGCGGTTACGTAACGTAACCGCGGCTTTTTGATTTACAGATTATGCAGGTATTTATAAACAAATTTTTTCCCTTTTGTCAGATCGGCATAGATTGCGTTCGAGTAGGCACGCAGCTCTTTCAGGATCTCGTTCGCTTCCTCTACGGTGGCGGGTGCTTGAGAATACGTGTGCTTCAACAACACGTTGAAGATATGTTGCAGCATATACACGCCGATATACGTACTCCGAGTTCCGATATACTCGGCAAGCGCCGCATGATCGTACGTATTGCCGATCTTGATCTTTTGATACCTCGCGAGCGCAACCAAATACTTATAGGCGTACTTCAGCTTTGCATCGACGTCGCCCGAAGCATATACACGTTTTCTCCGCAAAACGATAACCAGATGGATCACAAAAAGGGTCGCCGCGGCGACGACCAGAAGCAGCGGAATAGCCGCCAGAAGCCAAAGCGGGTTTATGTCGGCAGGGGGATCGAACTCTTCATCGACGTCGTTCTCAACATCCTCCTCGACAATATCAACGTTCGTATTGATCTGTTCCTCGGAGCTTGGGGGAGTGTCGGTTTCGGGCGGTTCTTCTTCCTGCGAATCGGACGACAGCTCGGGCTGACTGAAATCGCCGCTCCAATATCCCGGTGTTACCTCCACGGGGATCCAGCCGTACGTTTCGTCAAAAACCTCGATCCACGCATGTGCATACTGATCGGTAATATCAATGGTTTTATACCCCTGCATACGGTCAGACGGTGTGTTGTTGAATACGTCAACGGGGATATAATATCCCTCAATATAACGGGTGGCATACCCTCTCGCCTGTAACAGTACGGCTGCGGCAGAGGCAAAATGCGTGCTGTATCCTTTTTTCGTGTTAAAAAGGAAGTTTTCAACGAAGTCGATGCCCTCAGGGCACTTTCCCGAAAGCATGGTGTGCTCCATGTTTTCTTCCAGATACGCGCGCACCTTGTTGATATACTCGTACTTGTCCGCCGCTTCAAAGCTCATGGCAAGCGCTTTGACCCGATCGGTCGTCTGCGACTTGACGTATTCCTGATTAACAAACTCCGCATATCGGGCGAACGCTGCTTGAAAGTCTTCTTTTTGATAGCTGATCGAGCTTGGAACCATGGCAAGATAGCGTTCCGAAAGAAAAGCGGGATAAGAATACTCGGACTTTTTTGTGGGTGCCACGTAGCTGTCGTAAACGGGCTCGTAATCCGAAAAATTCGCAAAATACGTTTCATAAGCGTACGGCTTTTTGCGTCGGAAATTGCTCATGGTAATATCCGAAAAGTACTTCGTCGTAAATTCGGGACTGCTGATCGCCAAAAAGCCCGTGTTGACGCCCATCATATACGCCGCATAACCAGTTTCCTTAAACTCGTCAAACATGGCTTGATATTTATCGTATTGATCGGTCTGATTCCAACAATTCTCCTTATATATCGTGGCGGTAAACCCCTTGATCTTTATGGGTTCCTCGGTGGAGCTGACGGTAGTTGTCATAGTCATATAATGTCTGTTTTTGATGACGCGGTCGTCCACCTTATACAGCTTTCCGTCTTTGAGACTTCCGTCATGATCTTCCCCTGTGATGTAATCCACGATATCTGCATATGCGACCTTAATGCTGCGCCGTAACACGTCCGTCGATTCGGCACGGGTAAAATCGATCGCGTTAAGATACGTGGTAACGGCAGTAAATAACAATACGACCGACAGGGCTATCACAACGGCAATGCCCGCAAACTTTTGCGTGCTTCCGCCGATATTCGTTTTCTGCTTCTCACCGTTTGAGCGGCGTACTTTTATTTTGGCGTTTGATACCCGAGAAACGGTAAGCGATGCCGCCCACGAAGCCAACATCATCGAAAAATATGTGTAATTCGGAACGGCTCCGAAAGCTGCACCAATCTCAAAAAACGGGAATGTCAACAAGAAGATCGCGATAAACCGTTGCTTTACCACCGTAAAATAGCCGATTGCCGCGCAAAGCACCCCGGATAACAAAACCAGGACGAAATTGGTAAGCGTAAAAAAGTCATCCCGCCACTCGTATGTCGGTACAAACTCTTGCCATTGCATGGAGCTGTATATCGCGATCCTCGCCTGTTCAACAAGGATCGCAACGCCTTCGGAAACGTTCTTCCAAAACAGCAACGCAATAAGACCCGCTACCGCCGCGGCTCCCACGATAACGAGGTAGTGCCGCTTCTTAACGAGCTTATACAAAACCGTATAGATCACCGAAAACGCAACGATCGACGTGACCGCAACGCTCGGTACGATCTTGAGATCCAGAATCGTGACAAACGTCATGATTGCGCCGACAGCAGCGATCATAACAAGCAAGCACAGCATGAGATCACTGAAAAACGGGATCTTGATCCGCTCGTTTGCCTCGACCTCATAGGAGAACGAGACTCCGCTGCCGGTCGCCGGTTTGTGTTTGTTTTTCATGATAACTCCCATCACGTAAGATCCGTTACAAAACCGCGGCGTTAAGATACTCGCCGATACGGCTTTTTTTAACGGAAATTATATTGAGCTCCTCGCCCGCCATATCAATGTCCATGGCGTCGTCATCAACGACATTGATGACCGTATACAGCAAGGCGTCATTTTTGCGCGCCGACAACGCGGCGCACTGCTCCGCCGTCATATCGGCGCCAATATATACGACGTGCGACACATTTTGCAGCATATCCGCATCCGCTCCCGCCAAAACGGGGGTATCGTAGTAACGGGACGTGTTAAAGATCGCACCGAACACCGCATAGAGATCGTCAAGGTCGTTTATTTTCTGAGAACAAACCTTATCTGCCTCAGCGTTATAATACCCAATGGCTTGTAAGGTCTTTCGCTCGACAAAAACGTGTGAAAGCGAGAATGCGACCTCCAACACCGCATCAACCAGATCCAGATCCGCCTCTTGCCCACCGTCAAAAAGAAGTTCAGGTAAGATTAAAACCGACTCGTTTATCGGCAAGCTAAAATCCTTCACGATGTATTTGTCCTGTTTTGAGGTCAATTTCCAATGAATGCGATTGATCTTATCGCCTTCAACGTACTCGCGGACGGCAAACACCTCGGACGGGTCATCACCGGGCTTGTGCTTAGAATACATCGTCGCCTCGCTTGCGGTATAATTGTTTCTCCGCAACGTCGGCTCGATCGTGTGAACCCGAGGCAGGAACGAAACGGAAATCGTCTTTTTCATCCTGACCGGCAGAGAAAACAAGCCCAAATAATCCAAAACGCGCGCCTTTTTAAAGAAAACGTCTATCCGCCCCGCATGGCGCGAATGCATCTTGATCTCATAACGGTTTTTGGAAAACGGCGGTGCGAAGAAATTAAACTCGCCGACGTCCGATTGTTGGAAGAACATGTTTTTATAAGTGGCAAATACCTTGATTTGCGAAACGGGCAACGGCGAATAGTTCGCTATCACAAGCGAGAGCTTCGCCGTTTCACCGCACAAGCAAACACTGTGCCCCGTCTCGACGGTGACGCGAATACCGAGGCGCATCAAAAAGACAAGGGCTAAAAGGAGCAACGGTATCGCCAGCACGACCAAGAACAGGATCAAGGAAAGCGGATCGCGGTACAGGATAAAAAAAGCACCCGAAACGATCGCGATCGCCAAATATATCAATTTTTCCTTCGTCATTTACACTCTTCCCTGTGATACCGTCGGTGCAGGAACTTTTTCAAGCACACCGGTTAAAACTTCCTCTACCGAAAGACCGGCTATCTTAGCCTTAGGGCTTAAAACGACCCTGTGAGCCGCAACGTCGCGGAATATGTACGCAACGTCATCGGGAATAACGAAATCTCTGCCGCGAAGGAACGCGACGGCACGCGAAAGTCTTGTGAGAGTAAGCGTTCCGCGAGGACTGATTCCAAGCTTGAACATTTCGTTTTTACGGGTCTCATCCGCGATGGCGGCAATATAGTCGTATATTCTGTCGTGGGTATAAACGCCCTTAACGACCCCCCGCATAGCCTTGATAGCGTTCTTATCCGCAACGGGCTTTACCAACTCAAGCGGGTTTTTATCCTGTCTGTCCTTGAGGAGAGTGACCTCGTCCTCGATGGAGGGATACCCCATGGAAACGCAGATCATAAATCTGTCGAGCTGTGAGTCGGGGAGCATTTGTGTTCCGACAGAGCCGATAGGGTTCTGCGTTGCGATCACAACGTACGGATCGGGCAACGGATGCTCTACACCGTCAACGGTGACCTTTCCCTCCTCCATCAGCTCAAGAAGTGCTGACTGGGTCTTTGATGAGGTTCTGTTTATCTCATCGGCAAGGAACAGGTTACACACGGCAACGCCCTCCTTGTATTGGAAGGTGTCCGTCTTTTTGTCGTAGACCGTAAAGCCGGTAACGTCGGAGGGCAACACGTCGGGCGTGAACTGAAGTCTGTGATAATCCATACTGGTAGCACGCGAAAAAGCAAGAGCCAGCGTTGTTTTGCCGACACCGGGAATATCGTCAAGCAGAACGTGCCCTCCCGCCAGAGTGGCGGCGAGTATCTTGGTGATAACCTCGTCTTTACCCAAAACGACGGAGCGGATCTCCTCCTGGATCTTAAGCGCCGTTTCATAATACTTGTAATACCCTTTTTCCATAATATCTCTCCTCTTTATAAAAATACCCAGTATAAAAGCATTCCGTTTTATTACGTTCCCAGCAGCGTCATGTGACAGATCCCCGCAAAATCACGGATCCAATAGCTCGCCAACAAATACCACGGCGTGTGTGCCGTGACCGCACCGGAAACCGTCAGCCCCGCCCGTTTTGCAAACTGTTGGGCGCGGAACTGGTGAAATTCCTGCGTGACGATCGCAACCTCCGCACTTAGCCCGTACTGCTGGATCAGCTCACGGGAAAGACGGATGTTCTCGAATGTACTGGTCGAGCGTTCCTCCCTATAAATACGCGCGGGATCGATCCCTTTATCGATCAAATAGGTTTGCATAACACGGGCCTCGGTACAGATCTCATCCTCGCCCTGTCCGCCGGATACGATGCACACGGCATCCGGATGCTCGACTAAATACGCATACGCCGCTTCCAACCGTCCGCGCAGCAACTCACTCGGCTGATCCCCGCGCAAGGCGGCACCCAACACAATGAGGGTCGCCCTCTCGCTCGGTTTCTTGTTACACGCACCGATCATGCAGACCGATAGGCCGATAAACAACAGCACCAAGGCACTGACGATTCCCGCAGCACTGCACAGCACCGCCCGCCCCGCCCCGCTTTGCCATGCGCGGCAGAAAAAAGCGGCAAGCTGCGGAAACGCGATGCACGAAATAAACCCAAGCGTGCCGACAAGGATCATCGTCAGGCAACCGGAATGAAAGCGACCGGTAAACGACGGCAAGATCCCCCACACACAAATACATAGACAGACCACCGCAACGAGGACCCGCCACGTGATTCCGAGTCCGCTTGTTCCGGGCATGGCACGTCCTCCTTTTTTAGTGAATCTGTCACACTAAAAAAGCGGCGCCGAGAAAAGTGCCGGAGCCGCTTTAAATGGTTTACTTAGATTTTACGAACGCGAACGACGCCCTCAACTGCTTTGATACCGTCGATCACACTTTGCGGTAAGTCGCCGATGATATCCAGCACCGTATACGCGTTGTCCTTTTTGGAACGGTTAGTCATCGTTTCAATGTTGACACCCGCCTCCGATACGACCGCGCTGATCTGCGCGAGCATATTCGGGATGTTGCGGTGCAACACACAAATGCGCACGTCGCCGCTCTTGGCAACGTCCATAGCGGGGAAGTTGACCGAGTTGCGGATAACGCCCTGCTCCAGATACGCCTTGAGCTCGTCCGCCGCCATCATCGCACAGTTGTCCTCGCTCTCGGGCGTGGATGCACCGAGGTGCGGGATCGCGATGACGTTGTCGACACACAGCATATCGTCAGACGGGAAATCCACCACGTACGCGGCGACCTTTCCTTTTGCCAGAGCGGCGCGCATCGCCTCACCGTCGACGAGCTCGCCGCGGGCGAAGTTGAGGATGCGCACGCCGTCCTTCATCGCGGCGATGCTGTCCTTGCCGATCATACCGCGCGTACCGTCGTTGAGCGGCACGTGGACGGTGATGTAGTCACATTCCGCGTAGATCTGCTCCAGATTCGCTGCATGATGGATGGAACGCGACAAGCTCCACGCCGCATCCACCGACAGGTACGGGTCGTAGCCGTACACTTCCATACCCAGAGATTTAGCAGCGTTGGCCACTAAGATGCCGATAGCACCCAGACCCACGACGCCGAGCTTTTTACCGAGAATCTCGGGGCCTGCGAACTGACCCTTGCCTTTTTCGACCAGCTTGCCGACCTCAGCGCCCTGGCCTTTGAGCGTCTTTGCCCACTCAATGGCGGGAACGACCTTACGGGACGACAGCAGCAGACCCGCGATCACTAACTCCTTCACCGCGTTCGCGTTGGCACCGGGGGTGTTGAACACCACGATACCGGCATCGCTGCAGCGATCCAACGGGATGTTGTTGACGCCCGCGCCCGCTCTGGCAACCGCCAGCAGCGAGGACGGGAATTCCATATCGTGCATCGCAGCGGAGCGAACCAGTACGCCGACCGGCTCCGCGACCGCGTCACCGACGGTGTAGTCAGCACCCAGACGATCGGTGCCGCACGCGGCGATCTTATTCAGTGTTAAGATGTTCATGATATTTCTCTCCTTATGCGTTGGCTTCTTCAAAAGCCTTCATAAACGCAACCAACTTCTCGACACCCTCGACCGGCATGGCGTTGTAGATGGAAGCGCGCATACCGCCGACCGAACGGTGACCCTTCAGGTTGACAAAACCGGCGGCAGTCGCTTCCTTAACGAACTTCGCATCCAGCTCCTCGTCACCGGTGACGAACGGCACGTTCATCAGCGAACGGTCCTTCTTCTCAACCGTACCCTTGAACAGCTTGGAAGAATCGAGGAAGTCGTACAAAATAGCCGCCTTTTTCTCGTTGATGGCTTTCATCTTCTCTAAGCCGCCGATCTCGTTCTTCACCCACTCCAACACCAGCTTGCAGATGTAGATGGTGTAACAGGGCGGGGTATTGAACATCGAATCGTTATCTGCATGGGTCTGGTAGTTGAACATCGTGGGGGTGATCTCCTGTGCGTTGCCGATAAGATCCTCGCGCACGATCGCCACCGTCAAGCCGGCAGGTGCCATATTCTTCTGCGCACCCGCATACAGCACGCCAAAGCGCGACACGTCGATCGGCTCGGACAGGATGCAGGACGAAATATCCGCGACCAGCGGCACGTCGCCTGTCTCGGGCAGCTTAGTGAACTTCGTGCCGTAAATGGTGTTGTTCATGCAGATGTGGAAATAATCCGCATCCTTTGTGAACTCCGCCTCATCCCACTCAGGGATATAGGAGAACGTCTTATCCTTCGAGCTGGCAATGACCTTTGCCTCACCGTAACGGGCAGCCTCTTTGTAAGCCTTGGTCGCCCACTGACCGGTCAGGATGAAGTCCGCCTTGCCGCTCTTGTTCATGAGGTTGAGCGGAACCATCGCAAACTGCGAGGACGCGCCACCCTGCAGGAACAGCACCTTGTAGTTATCCGGAATGTTCATGACCTCACGCAGAAGAGCCTCACACTCCTTGATGATGGCATCGTACGTTTTCGATCGATGCGACATTTCCATAACGGATTGACCGGATCCCTGATAATCCAGCATCTCCTCTGCCGCACGCTTCAAAACACTTTCCGGCAGCACGGAAGGGCCGGCCGAAAAATTGTATACTCTTGCCATGATTCATTCCTCCAAAGAAAAAGTAAATTATTATTATTGTACTCCCATTTGACAGAATAGTCAACTGAAAAGTTCGCATCTTGTGAATTTTTTCACAAGGGTTTTCCTTGCATATTGACGCGTTTTCCAGTATACTGAAAATAAGACTTGATTCTTGTAAAAAAGGTGGAATGATCAATGACCATTGCAGATGTTCAAAAGACCCTGAAGGCCGAGCTCGTATGCGGCAACGACCTGACCGCCGAGGTGCAAAACGCCTGCGGCAGTGATATGATGAGCGACGTGCTCGCGTTCGTCAAGGATCAGTCCGTCCTGCTGTCGGGTCTCGTCAATACACAGGTGGTGCGCACCGCCGAAATGATGGATATGCTGTGTGTCGTGTTCGTGCGCGGCAAGGAGCCGACTGCCGAAATGATCGAGCTCGCCGAGGAGTTCGGCATCGTATTGATGAAAACTCCGCTTCGGATGTTCACCGCCTGCGGTCTGCTGTATGAAAGCGGTCTGCACGGCGGTGACGAGATATGAGGTGATCGTTTGAAACTGCATTACGAAGTTTCCGGTGATGATTTCACCCGCGCGGGTGAAGCGTCCGGCGCCGTCAAAGCCACGTTAAAACGTTTAGGGTTCCCCGCCGACGTGATCCGCCGCGTCGCGATCGCGATGTATGAGGGCGAGATCAACATGGTCATTCACGCCGACGGCGGTATTGCGGACGTGGAGATTGAGCCCGACCGTATCGTCGTGACGCTTAGCGACCGCGGCCCCGGTATTCCGGACGTAGAAAAGGCCATGCAAGAAGGCTTCTCCACCGCGCCCGAAAACGTGCGTAATTTAGGCTTCGGTGCCGGTATGGGCTTGCCCAATATCAAACGCTATACCGATGATCTTGCCATTGATACCGAGATCGGAAAAGGCACTTGTATTCGCATGACGATCAACGTGCCCTCTTAGTGTGACATGACTTAACAAGGAGCGTTGCTTATGGAACGGATGTTACATTCCGTGACGCTGGACACCGAAAAATGCGTGGGCTGTACACACTGCGTCAAGCGCTGCCCCACGCAGGCGATCCGTGTGCGCGGCGGCAGAGCCGTTATCACGGACGAGCGCTGCATTGATTGCGGCGAATGTATCCGCGTTTGTCCCCATCATGCCAAAAAAGCGCGGCACGATTCGCTGTCGATGCTTAACGATTATACGTATACCATTGCCCTCCCCGCCCCCGCGCTGTACGGGCAATTCCATAATCTGGACGACATCGACGTGATCCTATCCGGGCTGCTGAAGCTCGGCTTTGACCAGGTGTTTGAGGTATCCCGCGGCGCGGAGATCGTGTCGGATGCCACCCGCAAGGTCATGGCGGACGGTCTTGTGAAGAAGCCCGTCATCAGCTCGGCGTGTCCGGTGGTCGTTCGGCTGATCCAAATTCGTTTCCCGGAACTGTGCGAGCACGTCCTGCCGATGAAAGCGCCCATGGAGGTCGCGGCGGCGATGGCGCGTCAACGCGCGATGGCACAAACGGGACTGGCACCCGAGGACATCGGCGTTTTCTTCATTTCTCCCTGTCCCGCCAAGGTGACCGACGTGCGCTTCCCCATCGGCGATTCCCACTCGCAGGTGGACGGTGTGCTGTCGATCGCGAATATTTATCCCAAACTGGTACACGAAATGGATCACCTGGATCAGGTGCAACCGTTATCCCATTCGGGACTGATCGGCACCAGCTGGTCATTTATCGGCGGCGAGGCGGCGGGCCTGCTCAATGAGAATCATCTGGCGGCGGACGGCATCCAGAATGTCATCCGCGTATTGGAAGAATTGGAAGACGAAAAACTCGCCGATCTGGATTTTATTGAACTCAGCGCTTGTGCCGGCGGTTGTGTCGGCGGCGTATTCGCGGCGGAAAACGGGTACGTTGCCCGCGCCCGCATCAAGCGCCTGCGCAAATACCTGCCGGTGTCCTGCAACCGCGCCGAAGACATCGGCGACCTGCGTTCACTGAATTGGTCGGAGCCATTGTCGGAAAATCCGGCACTGCGATTGGCAGAAAACGTCAGTGACGCCATGCGTTTGATGCAACAGGCCGAGGCGATCTACGCCAAGCTGCCAAAGCTCGATTGCGGCTCCTGCGGCGCACCGTCCTGCCGTGCACTGGCAGAGGATGTCGTACGCGGTCTGGCAAAAGAAACCGATTGCTTCCGCATAAGGGAGGGAAACACATGACCGTTCGTGATCTGATAACCGCCCTGCGGTTGGACGTGCTTGTCGAGGGCGATCTTGACCGCACCGTGACCGGCGGTTATTGCGGCGACCTGCTCAGTTGGGTCATGGGCCGTGCCAAAGCCGGCAACGTGTGGTTCAGCGTAATGGGCAACGTCAACGCCATCGCGGTTTGCGTGCTCGCGGACGTCGCCTGCTTGTTACTGTGCGAAAACGCCGCGTTGGATGATGCCGCCCGTGCCCGCGCTGAGCTGGAGAACGTCACCGTTTTGCGCAGCACCGACACCGCGTATACGCTCGCCGGCACGCTCAGCGCCCTTTTAGAAAGGACTGTATAAAATGTCTATCGAACTGGTTCGTACGTTCCTCGCCACATTCGGCAAAGAGCGGGATATTTTGGAATTTCCCGTATCCAGTGCCACCGTGGAGCTCGCGGCACAGGCACTGAACGTAGCCCCCGCCCGCATTGCCAAAACAATGTCGTTTGCCGACGGCGAGGGATGCTTGGTGGTAGTCACCGCGGGAGATACCAAGATCGACAACCCCAAATACAAGCAGACCTTCGGCTTTAAGGCGAAAATGCTCTCCCCCGATCAAGCACTGGCGTTGACCGGACACGCTGTCGGCGGCGTCTGCCCGTTTGCGTTACCCGAGACCGTGCGGATCTTTCTGGATAACTCCCTGCGCCGCTTTGATACGGTATATCCCGCGGCGGGCAGCTCCAATTCTGCAATCGAGGTCACCCCTTCACAGTTAGAGGAATACACCGGCGGTATCTGGGTAGACGTATGTAAACTACGAGAAGAATGAAGTGTTGTAAATGAAAATTTACTATGATTTTCATCTGCATTCGTGTCTGTCGCCTTGCGGCGACGATGAAATGACCCCTAATAATATTGTCAACATGGCACAACTGACAGGGCTGTCTGCGATCGCGCTGACCGACCACAACACCTGCGGCAACTGCGCGGCGACCGCCGCTGTCGCGCGCGAGCTCGGCATCACCTTTCTGGCAGGCATGGAGCTGTGCACCGCGGAAGAGGCGCACGTCGTGTGCCTCTTCCCCACCGTAGAAGCGGCACGACAATTCGAAGCGCACGTCGCCCCGACACTGCCGCCGATCCCAAACCGTCCGGACATCTTCGGCGAACAGATTTTGTGTGACGCGGAGGATCGGCAGATCGGCACGCACGATATCCTGCTCACCACCGCGTCGGGGATCAGCGTGGACAACGTAGCGGCGCTCGCCCGCTCGTTTGGCGGCACGGCGTTTCCCGCACACATCGACCGTCCGTCCTACAGCGTCACCGCCGCACTCGGCGATCTGCCCCCCTTGGGCTTTGCCGCGATCGAGATCACCAAAAACGGCAATGCTGAGGAGTTGACGCAACGCTATCCCGAGATCGTCGGCAAGCCGCTGTTGCAAAACTCGGATGCACATCGTTTAGAGGATATCCAAGATGCCGGCCCGTATCTGGAACTGCCGGTCAACACCCCCGAGACCATCCTCGCCGCCTTAAACGGCGAGACTCCCTGCGGCTGGTATCGGTGAGGATAAATTGTTTATTCAGTTATAAATCACTTCATATCCTTGGTAGCAGTTTTGGCGCAGCATGCAAATTTTTAAGAAATAGTAAATACGAAAGGTTATTGCGCACCGTACACGGATATTTTATAATTAAGCCATAAAACTAAGGAGGTTCTTAATATGGACGCATCAAGAATTACCGCCGCCATTTGGCCATGGGGAACAACTACCAGAGAGCAAATGGAAATTGCCGCAAAAGAGGTTACTGACATCGGCTACAAAAGCTTTGAAAGCGTTAAGGCTGCGATCTACGCTTTCGACCTTGATTTAAAGGCGTATAAAGAAGTCCTTAATCGATACGACTTAAAGCCCGTAAGCTTTTATTTCCACATTCCCCAAAAAGGTTTAGAAAACGACCTTTTCGGGAACCTTGAAAAAGAACTTGAGTTTATTGCCGAGCTCGGCGTTAAGCGGATCTGCCTTCAGGCTACCGGCGGCAGACCCGAGGTTATGGACGAAGCGGCTCTTGATTATGAGCTTGGTATTATTAGGAAGTTTGCCGAAAAGACCAGAGAGTTTGATATCATGTCCAACCTTCACCCCCACTACAACACATGGGTTATGTACAAGAGCGAAATTGATAACATTCTTAAAAACCTTGACTCCAAGACAATTCAGTTTGCTCCCGACACCGCACACCTTACCACCGCAAACTGCGACCCGGTTGAGGTCGTCAGAGAATATGCTGACCGTGTAAACTTTACTCACTTTAAGGATATCAAGGATACAAATGTTGAATCCGACGGCTATGCAAGCGCAGGTATGGAGGTTTACTCCAACTTCTGTGAGTTAGGCACGGGTTGTGTTGATTTCAGAAGCATTTTCGATATCTTAAAGGACGTTAACTACGACGGCCCTCTTTGCGAAGAGCTCGACAAGGCTCCTGTAAGCAATGCCGAATCTGCAAAGAACAACTATCACTTCTTACTCAATAACTATTGATCAAAAAAATACCGCTGAGGATTTCTCAGCGGTATTTTTTTCTGTATTCAGATGGTGAAAGCCCGTTTATTTCTTTAAACATCCGGCAGAAATTCTTGTGTTGCGAAAAGCCCACACGGTAGGAGATCGTCGAAATGCTGTCGTCGGATTCGGTAAGTAGGATTCGCGCCTTTTTGACTCTGTAGGTATTAAGATAGCTATGGAACGTGGCGTTGGTTGCATTCTTAAAGCTTCTGCAAAAAGAGCTTTTTTCATAGCCCGAGACAGCCGCTGCCTGCTCTACCGTTATATTTTCACCGTAATGAGCGGCAACGTAATCAAGCGCTTTCTGAATCTTGGAAATGGCAAAAAGCCGTTCCTGCTGGCGTTTGGTAATGTTTTCAGTGGATGTAAGCCCGTTAAGAAGCAGAGAAACAAGCCGGTAAAGTCTGCCTCTTATCTCCATATTATTGGCAAGGCTTTTTTCTTCCGAATTAAGCTTTGTAATTTCAATAATTTGCTCGCGTACATCCTTGTTTTTCCTAAGCACGGGATTATCAAAGCAAAGGTTTCTTATTTTACTGAATTCGTCGCCGAAAAAAAGGAAGCCGAGGCTTATAACACAGCCGTTGACCGGCTTCTGCGAAGAAATACAGTGCGGCGTACAGCTTCCCACAAGAATGACGTCTCCCGCTTCGATCTTATATTCATTTTCATCGGTTTCTACGTAAAACGCGCCTTCCTCACAATACAGTATCTCAAGATCACTGTGCCAGTGCATGGGATAATTGGCGACGTGCAAGGCTTTTACCTGGAAGCCGTTCTTATCTAAAACAATAGGCTGAAAAAACACAAGACCACACCTGCCTTATATATTATTGTATAACACAAACCCCTTTGCTTGTCAATCTTCTGCAAATTTTTAAGAAAAATGCACTTATAATGTGCATTGTTTAAGCCGTTATTATTTGATAAAATTTTATAAAAAGAGAAAATACAGCAAGAAGGAGGCATAACGGTATTGAAAATCAGAGTCGGAATCATCGGTATGGGGTATATCGGTGAAAGCCACATTGAAGCCATAAGACGTATCGGTCTATGTGAGCTTTCCGCAGTTGCAGATACAAACTATGAGCTTGCCAAAGAAAAAGCCGAAACATACGGAATTGAAAAGGTATACGCTTCTGTTGAAGAGCTCCTTGCCGACAGTGAAATCGATGCGGTTCATAACTGTACCCCTAATTTCCTGCACAAGCAAATCAATGAAAAAATAATCCGTTCGGGCAAGCACCTGTTCAGTGAAAAGCCTCTCACCAAGAACTACGAAGAGGCAAAAGAGCTTTTGGAACTCAAAAAGCAATACCCTGACGTTGAAGCCGCAGTTAACTTCAATTACAGAATGAACCCTATGGTTCAGGAAATAAGAGCCAGAATTGCCCGCGGCGAAGCAGGCGATATACGTATTATAACCGGGTCGTACAATCAGGATTGGCTTATGTATGACACCGACTATAGCTGGAGACTTGAGCCCGAAATTGCAGGTGACTCCTGTTGCATAGCAGATATCGGTTCACACTGGATGGACATTATCCAACATATTACGGGTCACAAAATAGTAAGCGTCATGGGCGATGCCGTAACGGTTATCCCTGTGAGAAAGAAGCCTGCCAAGCAGCAGGAAACCTTCAAGGACGCCGTATCGGATGACTACGTAGAGGTTAACGTTAAAAACGAGGACTACGCCGCAGTTATGTTCAAAACCGACAAGGGCGCTACGGGCGTTTTCCACGTTTCGGAAATGGCTCCCGGACACGGCTGTGATTTCAACTTTGAAATAAACGGTTCTAAGCTTTCCTATGGCTGGAATCAAGAACAGAACGACAGGATGTGGGTAGGCAAACGCGGCGGTGACAACAGCCTTGTGATCCGAAATCCCAATTTGATTTCACCAAGCGCAAAGCCCTACACCTCTCTCGCAATGGGACATCCCGAGGGCTGGAACGACGCCTTTAAAGGCAACTTCTATGCCTTCTACAAATTCCTTGCAGAAGGCAGGCAGGGAGAAAGAATTTATTCCACGCTTGAGGATGCCGCATACATCGTTAAGCTTACGGAAAAGATCATTCAAAGCAGCAAACAAAAAACATGGATAAATATAGAGGAGGACTAAGTTATGTTTAAGTATTCAGTAGGACCATGGAACGTTCACGAAGGTGCAGACGCTTACGGCCCGGCCACCCGTAACAGCTTCTCGTTTGAGGAGAAGATCAAAAAGTTCAAGGAGATCGGAATTGACGCAATTCAGTTCCACGACGACGACGCCGTGCCCAACATGAACAATATGACCGAAAGTCAGATCGTTGCAGAGGCAAAGGATGTTAAAGCTCTTCTCGACAGCTACGGCTTGAAGGCTGAGTTCGTTGCTCCTCGTCTTTGGATGGATCCCCACACCATCGACGGCGGCTTTACTTCCAACAGCAAGGAGGACCGTGAATTTGCTCTTTGGCGCGCCAAGCGTTCCATTGATATCGCAAACGCCTTAGGCTGTGACAAAACCGTTCTCTGGCTTGCAAGAGAAGGCACGATCTGCCCCGAAAGCAAAAGCCAGGTCGAAATCGTAAAGCAGCTCGTTGATGCACTGAACCAGATGCTCAGTTACGACAGCAAAATCAAGATCATGATCGAAACCAAGCCTAACGAGCCTATCGACAGAAACGTATGCCCCACACTGGGTCACGCACTGGCGGTATCTGCCGCCACTATTGATCCCAGCCGTGTAGGCGCTCTTCTTGAGACTGCTCACGCGGTGCTTGCAGGTCTTGACCCTGCCGCCGAAATGGGCTTTGCTCTCGCAATGGGCAAGCTTTGGGGCGTACATCTAAACGACCAAAACGGTATGAAGTTCGACGAAGACAAAAACTTCGGTGCTGAAAATCTCCGCAGCGCCTTCAATCAGATCAAGGTTCTTAAGGAGCATAACTTCTGTGCCAACGGCGAGTACATCGGCCTTGACGTAAAAACAATGAGAACCCAGAAAACCGAAGACAGCTTCCGCCACATTGAAACCAGCCTTAAGATTGCAAAGGCTATGGAAGAAAAGGTCAACCGTTACGATTATGCATTTGCCAACAAGTGCATTGAAGAGAGAAATTACGAGGCACTTGAGTGCTACGTATTGGAACTCATTATGGGTCTTAAATAATTTTCGGTCACAAAACCCCCGAACACGTCTGTGTTCGGGGGTTTTCTTTGTAGAAAAGATCCCCGCCGACCGCTCGGCGGGGATCTCGCCGTCGGTGACTGCTCGTTCGGAATGGCGCAGAACGGTAATTTTGCTTTCGCGGGCTTTTCCTCCGCCATAATTTCGTATATTTCGTCTTTTGTCAGCACACAGTCCTGCGATAACTTTTTGAGTCGTATGCTCTGTGCGTGGGATGGTGTGCAATCGTTAAGTTCTATCGCATCAAGCAGGATTCTTTGCTCATCCTCTGTCAAGAATGAGATTTCCACCGCCGGACTGAAAGCGATTTTGCCTTCATCTACCTTGTTAAGTAGTTCGCGTATTAGGTGTGTTAAGCGGATATATTTAAGAAAAATTTTTGTTCCTTCACTTATTCCCACTGAGCAAGGCGATTTACTAACCCCCTCTACCGTTAATTGCTGAATTTTTCTGCGTTTGGACATTTTTCTTTCAAAAAAGACAAAAAAGACGCCTATCTTTCGATAAGCGCCGGTTAAAAAAATTTGGTTTTAAAAAATGATAACACAAATGAATCTTTGTTTCTATTTTTTATTGCCGTATTCACGCACTTGTGTTACAATACGAAAGAAAACATTAAACGCAATGTGTTATCGTTTGTTGGAGGTAGGACATTGGAACATAAAGAAATTATAAAGAATGTAATAAGTGCCAACGGCGGTATTGCAAAGCTGTCTGCTCTCACATCCGCCGGTGTACCAAAAGAAAAGATATATAAGCTGTGCTCCGACGGCTATCTTCAGCGTGTCCGCCAAGGCTACTATCAGCTTGCAGACGAGCTGATCCTCTCCGATGAGCAGGTAATCGCTTCCACCATTCCCGAAGCAATCATTAGCATGGAGTCAGCTCTGTTCCGCTACGGCTACAGTGATTTTATGCCAAGGGTTTGGTCTGTTACCGTTCCAAGAAGCGCATCACGCAGACTCAATACCTCTGTTCCGATAAAGGTCTATTACGTCAAAGATGATATCTACGACCTCGGTAAGACAACAATCACCGAAAACGGCGTTACCTTTGCCATTTACGACCGTGAACGCACCATCTGCGATATGTTCAAGCATCGTGGCAAGGTGGATAATGAAATGTTCAGCAAGGCGGTAAATGCCTATGCAAACGATACACAGAAAAACCTGATCGCCCTTTCCGACTACGCAAAGAAGCTGAGGGTTTACAATAAGGTTATGGATATTATGGAGATATTGCTTCATAAATGATGTGTCTATAACCAAGCTATCACAAAAACACCCCGTGTTCGATGAACACGGGGTGTTTATTGCTTGTTTCGTAGCAGTATTTTACGAGGCATTTGTAGCAATCAGAACGCCCTCAAGCCCGCATCAATACTGGATTTTTGAAAGCTTATTTGCTTTCTTTAATTGCAGCCTGTGCAGCGGCCAAGCGAGCGATCGGCACACGGAACGGCGAGCAGGACACATAGTCCAGACCGATGGTGTGGCAGAACTCGACGGACGTCGGGTCGCCGCCGTGCTCACCGCAGATACCGCAGTGCAGGTTCTGGCGAGTTTCCTTACCCATCTTGACCGCCATCTTCATCAGCGAGCCGACACCGGTCTGATCCAGCTTCGCGAACGGATCGCTCTCGTAGATCTTGGTGTCATAGTAAGCGTTTAAGAACTTACCGGCATCGTCACGGCTGAAGCCGAAGGTCATCTGAGTCAGGTCGTTGGTACCGAAGCAGAAGAACTCCGCCTCTTTCGCGATCTCGTCAGCAGTCAGGCAAGCACGCGGGATCTCCATCATGGTACCCACTTCGTACTTCAGCTCAACGCCGGCGGCCGCGATCTCCGCGTCGGCGGTAGCAACCACGATATCCTTGACGAACTTCATTTCCTTGACCTCGCCGGTCAGCGGGATCATGATCTCGGGAACGAGGTTCCAATCGGGATGAGCCTTCTTCACGTTGATAGCAGCGCGGATGACCGCAGTGGTCTGCATCTTCGCGATTTCCGGATAGGTGACAGCCAGACGGCAGCCACGGTGACCCATCATCGGGTTGAACTCATGCAG
>CAZBAO010000003.1:0-45808 GCA_964490085.1 uncultured Eubacteriales bacterium
ATGTTTCGCTGCCTACTTTATTTCTGCTTCTGACAATATCGCAAATGGTACGTTCCAAGTCATAGCCTGCTACTTTGTTTCCGGTGGGGGTAGTAAGAGTTGTTTTTCCGAGATCAAATAGTTCAGGCTTGATGTAATAAATTTTACATTCCGCTTGTATAGCCTTTGATGGAATCTTTCCTGAGGGTGCGGTGATAGTATGCTCAAACGGAGTCCGATCCGAAATTCCATGCAAAAACAACGCCGTTTCATGTGAGAAAACAAATAAATTTGAGCGCATACTGATAGATAACAATTCATCCTGCATATCATCGTTAAAGATATACTGACCACGCGCAATACGCTGAATTTTATCATCCAAGCATAATTTGGATAGTATCGCTCTTGAAATGCCATGCTCAGACGCGAGTTTATTGTTTATAATACCGCCGTTATTTTGGGCTATTAGTTTTAATTCGTTGATGTAGTCCATTTGTACACCTCGTTTTCACTTATATAGTAATATTATATCCCGAATTACGATTTTTGTCAATATCACACCGATAACATAACTCGGAATAATATTAGCAAAATCACGACAGCGGAAGTAAAAAGTAATAATGAGTAATGAAATCGCTTGCGCTGATGCATAACGAACAATTGATTTCGCCTTAGATTTCTGCTATAATATTTAAAAAAGACGGTGCTTTAATTGCTTTATATGTCTGAATATATTGATGACAAAATGAGTAGTTCTTTGCTTGATGATCGTTGGGAAATAAAACGAATTTTAATTGCCTCTATCAGCACCGCAAAGGAAGATTTAAAATGACACACAGAATGAAACTACAACCACGGGCATTTAATCTGATCGTTACCGGAAGAAAAACTATTGAATTGCGATTGTATGATGAAAAAAGAAAAAAGATTGCCGTAGGTGACACGATTATTTTTTCAAACACGGAAAATTCTTCCGAGCAATTTTCTGCATTGGTTAAAAATTTATACATTTTCGCCTCGTTCAAAGAACTATACCAAGCGCTTCCGTTGAATAAATGCGGGTATTCACAAAGTGAAATTTTACAAGCATCACCAAACGATATGACCACGTTTTATTCTTTGAGTCAACAAAAACAATACGGAGTTATTGGAATAGAGATAGAATCGACAAAAGCCTAACTGCAAAAAAAAGGAGGCAAATTCCATGCAACCGTTTGAGTGGTATCTGTGCGGGATCTCGGTGCTTGCCGTGATCCTTACACTATACGATAAGATCGCGGCAAAATGCCGCGGCAGGCGCGTGCCGGAGGCAACGCTGTTTGCCGTATCCCTGCTCGGCGGCAGTGCCGCGATGTATCTTGTGATGCTGCTCATCCGTCATAAAACAAAGCACAAACGGTTTATGTTGGGGTTGCCCGCCATTGTGATCGTGCAAGGGATTTTGTGGATATTGTTCACCTAACACAATCCCCCAGTCGTTTTTACAAAACGACAGCCCCCTTTACACAAGGGGGCCTGTGTATAAACAAAAAGACCGCTCACTGAGCGGTCTTTTGTTTTTTCTCTGTCACAATCCACACCACCGAGGCGATCAACACGATCGCGGTTGCGATAAAGACAGTGGTGGCAACGGCGTTTCCGCGGTCAAGCACGGTATACAACACCCGGTTAACGTACTCGCGCAGTGCGGAATCGCCGATGGCGATTTTCGACGGCAGGTCGAGTCTAATAAACAGCCACATCGGCGCTGCGACGACCGCGCTGCCGATAAACAAGGCGCTCGCCGTGCCGTACGCCCGCTGACGCCATGTGCTTTTGAACGGGATAAGACTTACCGCCGCCAGTATGATAACTGCCAACAAACCCCAAACGCCCATAGAGGCTGCCCGCCGCAAGGACGAGGTGTCCGCAAACAACGGATGAGCTGTCGCAAGCAGCTTATCGCTGATGCCGATGCTCATGACAAGCGCGGTACTCTCGGCAAGTTCTCCGGCGATAGTCTGCGACGCATCGGGGTCTAAGGGGCGTTCCTCGACGGGCAGTGTTTCAAAAAACGAGTCGATCGCCGCCTTGAACGGTGCGGGATCCAGCGTTACCGACGGCAGTTCTTCACCGGTGCACAGGGAATCGTACACCGCCGCCATGCGCTCAGCCGCTACGGCTTTTACCGTGTCAACGGGCAGTGCCGCGCTCATCGTATCGTACGGCAGGTCGTAAAACAAACATTCTGATTCCAGATGCTCCAGCGCCTCGGCGTGCAAGGACGACACAAAGGATTCCGACGCAGCGGCAGCGGTATATATCTCACGCTCGAAAACCGTTTGCAGTGAGAAGGAGAGCAACGCGACAACGACCGACGCGCACAGCGCCGCCGCTAACACGAAACGTCCGACCGCAAGCAGGGCATTTTGCAGCTTAGCCATAGGTCTGCCACTCCTTCCCCTCTACCTTGCGGCAGATCAGTGCCAACCGCTGTGTCTTAAATTGATAACCGTTTTTGCGGGGGTAACAGGTATACATAAAGAGCGTTTCGCCCTCGCCCTCGACGGGCGAAAGCGCGGAATTGTTCTGATAGTGGAAGATGAGCGTATCGACTACCTCGTACACGTACTTGCCGTACACCGTGTCCATCGTCACCAACGTGCCGATCTTGGTGGTTTCCAGCTCGTAAAAATGCGCCGTCACGTGTGCGGACAGCACCGTTCTGCCGCCCTGCCCGCAAAAGCGGGAATTAAACCGCATGCCGGCACCCTTGCGCAGGAGTGCGTTTTCGTCACCGAAGAAGACCGGAATATCCCGCTCCTCCCAGCCGTCCACGTTCAGCGTTGCCCACTGTTCACCGTAATAGATCGTGGGAATGTGTCCCTCATCCTGCGTGACCGCACCGCTTGAGGAGGAGCTGCCCGCCATACCGGTGATGAGCTGATAATACGTCGACTCGGCAACCACCGTTTCAAACAACACGACCGACGCGCACGCAAGCGCACAAACGGTCAAAATATGCGGTAACAGCAAGAAAAAGCCCTTGAGCCAAGGGCTTTTTCTCAGATCTTGCAAATTCAGTTTCATTGACCGATCAGCGGGAAGCGACCAGTTTTTTGCCGAACACGGCAGCACCGGCGGCAACAACGATCAACGCCGCAGCCGCGACGATCATGGTGCAGTCAACAGCGGTGTTGGTCTTCTGGACGTCGAAGTCGATGTCCGCGATCTTCGTGCCCTCTTTGTAGACGTAGAAATCCACGTCGCCCTCATGAGTCGGATTCTCGGCAGGGGTGATCTCACAAGTCAGACCGAGCGTGGTGCAGGCGGCCTTAATTTCGGCAACAACTGCTTTCTGCTCAGCACTGGTGTAGTCGGAAACGGAAGAACCTTTGTCTTCCTCAACAGCCGCAGCGGCAGCTTCCATGTTTTCGATAACGGCGGCAGCCTGATCGGCCGTGACATCAATCTGCTGCAAAACGTTCTCGATCATCGGCAGATACTCGGCCTGATACGCAGCAGGAATCAGCTCCTTCGCTTTAGCCAGAATATCCTCTTTCGGGGTAGCAGCGGAGACCGGCGCAATCGCCAGAACCATAACGACGGCAAGAACCATGCATGCGGAAATGATAGACAGTACCTTTTTCATTACACTCTCTCCTATTCAGCACAGTGTGCTTGATCGATAAAATTGCCTGAGCATAGTTTACACCATTTTCCAAGCATTTGTCAACTGTCTTTTTGAAAATTCTTATTTGGAAATATAAGTTGATTTACTCCGCTGAATTTGATATACTGTTTTATGTCTATTTTAAACAGAAAAAGGAGCGTTCGTCGATGCACCGTGTACCGATCTTTGTCACAGCCGTCTGCTTTTTATGCTCACTGCTGTCCGGCTGTACCGCCGGACAGGCGGACGCGGGTGTGGACATCCGCATCAACGAGGTGCAAACCGCCGGCGGTGACGCCGATTGGATCGAGCTGCATAACGCCGGCACTGCTTCGGTAGCGCTCGACGGCTGTTTTTTGTCCGACGACGAAGGTGCGCCCGGAAAATGGATGTTTCCCAAGGTCACGCTGGAGGCGGGCGGTTATCTCGTTATATACGCAGACAAGGCTGACAGCACCGCTGAACGCCTCTCCGTTTCGTTTGCGCTGAAAGCATCGGGTGAAACGGTGGTGCTCAGTGACCCGAATGGCAACACGCTGGACAAGGTCGCCGTTCCCGAAAGCGCACCCGGCGTGTCCTACGGTCGTGACGGCAACGGTAATTTTGCGTGGTACGCCGCGCCCACGCCCGGTGCGTCCAACGAAAACGGCATGATCTTAGGCGAGCAATCCGTGAACGTCGAAAACGGTGTGCGCATCAACGAATATATGTCCCGCAACCGTTCGGTGCTGTATGACCGCGACGGCGATTACGGCGACTGGGTAGAGCTGCACAATTTTTCCGACAGTGCCGTTGACCTGTCCGGCTATTTTCTCACCGACTCCAAGGACGACGTGCAAAAATGGCAGTTTCCCGTCGGCACGACGATACCCGCCGGCGGGTATCTCCTCGTATTCTGCTCCGGCAAGACGAGCGCGGAAGGCGAGCTGCACGCGTCGTTCAAGCTCGGCGACTCGGATTCCTTTCTGGGATTGTATACCGATACCGGCTCATTTTGTTCGGGTGTGACCTATCACACTACCGAGCAGGATCGATCGGTAGGCTATACCGAGGACGGCAGTTACGCCGCCTGTCGGTATCCCACACCCGGCTATGCCAACAGGGAGTAACGCTATGAAGGAACTGACCGAAAAACAAAGGCAGCGCCTGCTGATCGGCATTTGTGCCGTCGGCATCCCGCTGTTACTGCTCTCCTCTCTGCTGTGGGGAAACCCGAAGGACGCGCCCGCCGCGCAGCTGCGTATCAGCGAGGTGATGAATCACAACCGCTCGGTATACGCGGACGACGACGGCGTTTACCACGATTGGGTGGAAATACAAAACACAGGTAACTACGCGGTATCGCTGGACGGCTTTTCCATCACGGACGATCCCGAACAGACGGACAAGTACGTATTTGAAAACGTCGTGCTGGAGCCGCAGAAATGCGTCACCGTTCACCTGACCGGTGACAAAGCGGAATCACGGTTTTTATACGCGCCGTTCGGGCTCGCCTCATCGGGTGATACCGTGTACCTGTACGACGGTGAGACCGTCCTCGATCAGCTGACCGTCGGTGAGTCGCCCGAAAACGTCTCCTACGGACGCAAAGACGGCACCGACGTCTGGTTTGCCGTCCCGACACCGGGTGAACCGAACGACGGCATCTGCGCCGCGACGGTGGACGAGCTGCAAGCCGCCTGCTACACCGGCGTGATGATCAGCGAGGTATGTGCCGTGTCAAGCGGCACCGACACCGATTGGGTGGAGCTGCATAACACCACCGATAAGCCGTTGTCGCTCGACGGATACCGTCTGACCGAAGCGCCCGAGGAAGAGGGCTGCGTGTTCGGGGATATCACCGTTGAGGCGGGCGGGTATTACACCATCGCCTGTGACGACGAGCTGCCCGACGGTATTTCCCCCTGTGCGCCGTTCTCGTTGGATCGGTTCGGGGATACGCTGTATCTGTACACGCCGGACGGCGTGCTGTGTGACTCGTTGGAGACCGGCAAACAACGGCTGAACACCACCAGCGGCCGCGACGGTGACGACCGTTCGACGCGCGTCTATTTTGATACGCCTACCAAAGGTGCCGTCAACGGCACCGCCTACAGCGGATACGCCGTCGCCCCCGTCATTCAGCAGATCGGCGGCTACGTGGAAGCGGGGACCGCCGTCACCATCACCGTTCCCGACGGTTGTCGGGTGTATTACACCTTGAACGGTTCCACCCCCACCGAAGCGTCCTACGCGTATACGGCAGGGCAGACTGTGACCATCACCGAAACCGCCGTACTGCGCGCGATCGCCTACCGCGACGGCTGTCTGCCGAGCGATATCGCCACGCAGACCTATCTCACCGCCGACAAGCACGAGCTGCCGGTGGTCAGCGTATCCGGTGACTACGCTGCCCTGTTCGGTGCAAACGGCACCTTTACCCGCTACAACGACGAGGAGCTACAGGCTTTCGTACACACCGAGTATTTCACCGAGGACGGGGTCAAGGATATCGAATTTGACAGCTTGCTTAAAATTTCCGGCGGCATGAGCCGTGAAAATCCGCAGAAAGCGTTTTCTCTGAAATTAAATCAGACCACCGGTGTATCTTCTGTCACCTATCCGTTCTTTGAGGATACCGCTGTCACCACCTTCTCGGATCTGCTGCTTCGCCCGTCCGGCTCGGACTGGCAAAACGCCAAGCTGCGCGACGAGTTCTGTGCCACGGCTTTAAAGAACACCGAGGATCTCGTTATACAGTCCGCCCGTCCGGTAGCACTGTATATCAACGGCACCTATTACGGCTTATATTACCTGCGCGAAAAGCGCAATGAGGCGTTCGTTTCGGCGTACACCGGCATTCCTGAGGAGTATGTCCAATTAGCAAAGATGCCCGCCGTGTTTGAGTGGGGTGCCGAAACCGATCCCGACATGGCAGCGCTCATCGAGTACGCCAAGACGCACGATCTGACCGAAGCCGAGCATTACGACTACGTGCTGTCACAGATCGACGCCCGATCGCTGATGCGGTATTTTGCGATCCAGACCTATTTCGGAAACGGCGATATGATCAACAACATCGCCTGCTACCGTGATACGCGCGGCGGAAAATGGAACTGGATCATTTTCGATATGGACTGGGCTTGCTCCGGTTATTACGTCAACCACGAATTTATCAAGCAGTTGTACGACGGAACGGGTCAAAACACCTTCCAAAGCTATTATTACCCGCTCATGACGGCGCTGTTGCAGAACGAGGAGTTTGCCACCGCGTTCGTCACGGTATATAAAGACCTGGTGGACACCACCCTGTCCGACGACCGTCTGATCCCGATCTTAGACGGGCTTGCCGACACGATCCGCTCGGAGATCCCGCGTCAGTACGCGCAGTACGGCGCGCCCTCACCGGCACGGTTCGAGCAGCAGGTGACTTATATGCGCAATTATCTGAAAAACCGCCGGGCGAGCATCGTTCGCCAACTCAAAAGCGTGTTCTCCCTTTCCGACGAGGAATGGGACGCCCTATAATTTGATCACAAGGAGGATGCTGTATGCTGAAGCTTATCGTCGGCCGTTCCGGCTCGGGCAAAACGACCGAGCTGTACCGCTTGATGCGCGAGACCGCCGAGCACAGCACCGCTCCGCTTATTTTACTCGTACCGGAACAGGCGTCGTTTGACAACGAGCGCCGTCTGCTTTCCGAATTCGGGCCGGTGCTCTCACAGCGCGTGCAGGTGCTCAGCTTCACCCGCATGGCAAACGCCGTGTTCCGTCAGATCGGCGGACTTGCAGGCAAGCGCATGGATCCGACGCTGTCTATGCTTATCATGAGTCAAGCGCTGCACAGCATTGCCGATCTGCTGTCAGTCTACCGCCGCCACGTGGACAACCCTGATTATCTCCGCACGTTGCTGGACTTTTTATCGGAGTGTAAGCAGTGCGCCATCACCCCGCAGCTGCTGGAGGAGACCGCCAAAGCACTGCCCGATAGCGTACTGCGATCCAAGGCGGAAGAAACGGCGCTCATCTTCAGCGCCTACGAGGCGCTCGTCGCAGGTGCCGAGCTTGTCGATCCGCAGGACGATCTCACGGTGCTGGCGAACCGTTTGTCGGAGTGCACCCTGTTTGACGGCGCGCACCTCTATCTGGACGCCTTCAAAGGCTTCACCGAGCAGGAGCTGCTCGTGTTAGATCGGCTGATGCCGCGTATTGCGTCCATGACGGTGAGCCTGTGCACCGATACCGTCACCCCGCAGAACACGCTCGGACGGTTCTCCTCGGTGGCGCGTACCGCGACCCGCTTGCGTGACTTAGCCTCGCGGCATCACGTGCCGATCGCCGCGGTACGGCAGCTGACCGAGAATCACCGCACCGCCGATCCCGCGCTGAGGGCGTTGGAGGCGGGCTGTTTCACCCCCACCGCCCGCGTGTACGAGAAACCGACCGACGCGGTGTGTATCACCCCCTGCGCCGACCGTGCGGAGGAGTGCCGCTACGCGGCGCGTGAGATCCGCCGTTTACTGCGTGAGCACGGCGGATACTGCCGTGATTTCACCGTCGTGGTGCGAAACAGCGGCGAATACGGTGATCTGTTGGACGCCGCCTTGCGCCGTGAGGGATTGCCCTGCACCATGGATATCCGCGAACCGGTGGCCACGCAACCCATCATCACGCTGATCGAATCGGCACTTGCGGCAGTGAGAGGCTGGGACAGCGCAGACGTTCTGCGACTTGTCAAGACCGGTCTCGCCGGCTTTTCCGCCACCTCCGCCGCGCAACTGGAAAATTACGTCTTTTTATGGAATATCCGCGGCAAGAAATGGAAGCTGCCGTTTACTCAGCACCCCGACGGACTGCAGGCAGAAACGGACGAGCGCTCGACCGAACGGCTCGAACGCTTGAATCAACTGCGCCGCCGCTTGGCGGAGCCGCTCATTCATCTGCAGACACGGCTGGACGGCAACCGTACCGGCAAGGAATTTGCCGCGGCGGTCTGGGCCTTTTTACAGGAGCTGCGCGTGCCGCGCACGGTACGGCTGCAGGTGGCGCGACTCAAAGCCGCGGGCGAACTGCACGCGGCGGAGCAACAAGCGCGGCTGTGGGACTATACCGTGGCGCTTTTGGACAAGTTTGCTTCGCTGACCACGCTGTCCGATACCAAGCAATTTGCCGATCTGTGGCATTTGGCGGTGGCGTCGGACGATCTCGGCAGCATCCCCCCCACACTGGACGGTGTAAATTTCGGCGCAGCTGACCGCATCCGTTACACTGCCCCCAAGACGGTATTTATCCTTGGAGCAAACGAGGGGGTCTTCCCCGCCTATCCGCCGACGGGCGGTCTGCTCAGTGACCGCGAGCGCCGTCAGCTGACAGCGGCAGGGCTCCCGATGGCGGACGATGCCGATCACCGGACCGCCGAAGAACGCTTTTACGCCTACACCGCCTTGGCGGCTCCCTCCGAGCGACTGGTCGTCACCTACGTGCAGGCGGCGGCAGGCGAGGCACAGCAGCCCTCCTCTTTGGTGGATACTATTCGTCAGATCCTGCCTTCGCACACGAAGGGCGTCGCCTCTGACGTCGGTGCGTGCGAGTCCGAGGCGGATGCGTTTTACCGCTTGTCCGCCCTGTGGCGCGAGGATTCCGAAGAGGCGGCTTCTCTGCGTGCGGTATGCGAGGAATTTCCCGCCTACGCTGCCCGTATCCGTGCACTGCGCGAAGCGGAGCACGGCTTTGCGTTGCGCGATCCCGCACTGGCACAGCGCTTGTTCGGCAGGGATATGTGGGTATCGCCCAGTAAAATGGACACCTACCATCGCTGTCGGTTTTCGTATTTCTGTAAATACGGTCTGCACGCGTACCCGCGCGTGCGTGCCGAGCTCAATCCCGCACAGGTGGGAACGCTGTCCCACTATATCATGAGTAAGCTGTTGCCCGTCTACACGGCGCGCGGCTATGCCGATTGCACCAAGGACGCGGTGCGTTCAGACGTAGATGCCGCGGTACGCGCCTATATTCGCGAAATGATGGGCGACGACGCGCAGGACGGGCGACTGCGCGGCACGGTATCGCATCTCAGCCGTTTTTGCCACGAGCTGATGTGGCGCGTGGTCTGTGAACTGAAAAACAGCCGCTTCGTGCCGGTGGATCACGAAGTACCGATCGGCGAAGAAGGCGGTATCCCGTCGTGGGAGCTGAAAACGGCGGACGGCGCGACCGTGCGCGTGCGCGGCGTCGTTGACCGCGTGGATGCGTTCCGCGACGGCGATCGATCCTATATCCGCATCGTGGACTACAAGAGCGGAACGAAGGTCTTCAATCTCGGCGAGGTGCTGGAGGGCTTGGATATGCAGATGCTGATCTACCTGTTTGCCATCTGCGAAAACGGACAAGCCCGCTACGGCTCGGTATCGCCCGCGGGTGTGCTGTATCTGCCGGCAAAGCTCCCCTTCGTTAACATCAGCCGTGAGCTGTCGGACGCGGCAATGGACCGCGAACGCTTTAAGGTGATGCGTGCCAACGGTCTTCTCATCGACGACCCCGACGTATTGCGCGCGATGGAACCGGATCTGGCAGGTGTCTTTATTCCGGTATCCACCGTCAGATCGGGCGGGCTGTCCAAAACGTCCTCCCTCGCCACGCTGGAGCAATTCGGACGGATCCGCCGCCGTATTCAGACGATACTGGTGGATATGGCCGAGCAGCTGCACGTCGGCGCGGTGAACGCCGTGCCGATCGGCGGCACGAAGGATGCCTGCGCTTACTGCGACTATCACGATATCTGTTGCCACGAGCCGACCGACCCCGTACGCGAGCTAACTTCGAAAAGTCTTGCCGAGGCACTTCGGACTCTGGATACTTTCGAAACGGAGGTGAACGACCGTGGGATGGACTCCTGAACAGGAGCATTGTATCCGCTCACACGGCGGGACACTGCTGGTATCGGCTGCCGCCGGTTCCGGTAAGACCACCGTTTTGGTGGAGCGTATCGTGCAGTATATCCTCGCCGGTCACGACATTGATCGGCTGTTGGTCGTCACCTTTACCAACGCCGCTGCCGCGGAAATGCGGCAACGGCTTACCGTGGCGCTGACCAAGCAGTGCGCGGCACGGCCCGACGACCTGCACCTGCAGCATCAGCTCATCCGTCTGTCGCGTGCGGATATCTGCACCGTGGACAGCTTTTGTATCGATCTGGTGCGTGAGAATTTTTATCAGCTGGGCGTGTCCCCACAGTTCCGCATCGCCGATGAACAGCAGCTGCTGCTCATCAAGCGTGAAGCACTGGACGAAACGCTGCAGCAGTTTTACAACGAACAGGATCCGGATTTTCTGGAGCTGGCGGCCATGATGACCGACGGTAAAACGGATGCGCGGCTGATGAGCACCGTGGATACCCTGTTCACCTTTATTCAGTCCTACCCCGATCCCGAGCGTTGGCTGCGTGAGACCGCCGCCATGTACGACCGCACCGACACGGTGTCGGAAACGGTATGGGGCGCACGCCTGCTGGACAAGCTGCGCGGGGTGCTGACGCGGTGTCAGCACCTGTACACCGCCGCACTTTCGGAGGCGCTCGGCGATCCGGTTCTGGTGCGCGCGTATTCGCCGTCGCTCAAAGCCGAGCTCGATCAGGTGAAGACGCTTCGGCAATACGCCGAGCAAGGGGACTGGGATCCGCTGTTTGAGGGGCTCACCGCTTTTTCATTCGTGGATCTCAAGAGCACCGCCGGCTGTGAAAACACCGATGCCAGACAACGCGCCAAGTCGCTCCGTGACAGTGCAAAAGCGCTGATCGGCGATCTGACGGGGCTCTACTGCGGAACCGAGCAGCAGTGCCGCGACGATCTGGTGCGCAGTGCGCGGCTTATCCGCGCGCTGTATGCGGTCATCCGTCGGTTTACGGCGGTGTTTACCGAGAAAAAGCTGGCGGCAAATCTCCTGGATTTCAGCGATACCGAGCATCTGGCCCTGTCACTGCTCACGGAATACGGGGACGGGGACAGGCTTGTCCCCACCGCGCAAGCGCGCGAGATCGCCGAACGATACGACGAGATCATGGTGGACGAGTATCAGGACACCAACGCCGTACAGGACGCGCTGTTTTCGGCGCTGTCCCGTGACGAGCAGAACTTGTTTTTAGTGGGCGACGTTAAGCAAAGCATCTATGCGTTCCGCAAAGCCATGCCGGAGCTGTTTCTCCGCCGACGCGACGCGTATCCGCTGTTTGACGGCGAGCACTATCCCGCCACCGTTCTGCTGGGTCACAATTTCCGCAGTCGCCGCGCGGTGACGGATACCGTTAATTTCGTGTTTCATCAGCTGATGATCCCCGAACTCGGCGGCATCACGTACGACGAGCAGGAAAAATTGCACTACGGTGCGCCCTACCCGCTGTCAGAGGACGAATCGGTGTACGACACCGAGTGTCTGATCCTCGACGGCAAGGAGATAAAGGCGTGCGGCTATTCCGCCGACGAGGCGGAGGGTCGCGTCATTGCCGAGCGCATCAAACGGCTTATGGACGAGTTTTCGGTCACGGAAAAGGACGGCTCGCGCCGCCCCCTACAATACAAGGATTGCTGTATTTTGCTGCGCAGTCACAAGTCCCACGCCCCCGCCTACTGCAAGGCGTTGGAGGCCTACGGCATCCCGACCGTCGCCAAGCTCGAAAGCAATTTCTTTGAAACGCCCGAGGTGCGGCTGACGGTATCGCTGCTGCGATGTATCGACAATCCGCTGCTCGACATCCCGCTCGTCGCGGTGATGCTGTCCCCGCTGTTCGGGTTTACGACCGACGAGCTGGCAACGGTGCGTCTGTGCCGTCCGAAGGCGGCACTGTATACGGCGGTTACCGCCGCCTGTCGGCACGCCGATCCCGCGCTTGCCGATCGGTGCCGGCTTTTTTTGGATACGTTAGGGCGTTACCGTCAGTTGTCGGCTCTGCTGACGGTGGATCGCCTGCTCACCCGCCTGTATGAGGATCTCTCTCTCCCCGAGCTGTTCAGCGCCCGCTTCGGCGGTACGACACACGCCGCCAATCTGCGCGTGCTGTACGAGCAATGCTGTCGGTTTGAGCAGGGCGGCTTCCGCGGCCTGTCGGCGTTTATCCGCCATATTGACCGCCTGCAGGAGCAGGGGATCAGTCTGTCCGCTTCCGCTCCCGACGCTGAAAACGCCGTGCGCGTTATAAGCGTGCACGGCTCAAAAGGACTGGAATTCCCCGTTGTGTTTTTGGCGGGGCTGGCGACCGGCTTCAGCAACGAGGACGCCAAAAAGGATCTGCTGCTACACTCCAAATACGGTGCCGGTATGAATCACCGCGATCCGATCACCTTTGCGCGTCGCCATACCTTACCGCGTAACGGTCTGCTCTTAATGCAACGGGACGAAGCCCGCGCGGAGGAGCTTCGTATTCTATACGTCGCGATGACACGCGCCAGAGAAAAGCTGTATCTGGTCGCCACCCCGAATTCTCCCGATAACGCCCTGAGCGTTCTTGCCACCGGTATCGACGCGCGGCGTGACACCCTGCCGATCGAAACGCTCGTCGATGCGGCCTGCCCCGCCGACTGGGTGCTTGGAGCGTTGCTTCGCCACCCATCCTGCGGTGAGTTGCGTGAGAGGGCGTTCGTGAACGACCCGATCACGGTGGAGGATGCCGCCACCGTACGGGTATCCTTCTGCCTGCCCTCCGCTGTCGGGGACGACGCGGAGAACGACGCCGAGCGCACGGCACAGCCGAACGAGGCGCTGGTCGATACCCTGCGTGAGCGCATCGCATACACCTACCCGCACGAGAAGCTGTCCCGCGTGCCGACCAAGCTGGCGGCATCTGAGATCACCGCCGATCCCACCAGACCCGATCTGGTTGCACACGCGCGTCCGTCCTTTGTCGTCAAGCAGAAGCTCACCCCCGCCGAACGCGGCACGGCAATGCACGAGTTTATGCAGTTCGCCGACTTTGCGGCCGCCGCCGCGGATACCGAGCGGGAAGCGGAGCGGCTCGTAAGCGGGGGCTTTCTGTCCGCCGAGCAAGCGAGAGCACTGGATCACCGCCGCCTGCAGGCGTTCTTCAGCAGCGAGCTGTATCGGCGCATGACCGCCTCCGAACGGTTGCTTCGGGAATATTCCTTTACCTTCCGCGAGACGGCGGCGACCTACGATCCCGCTGTCACCGATCCGAATGAAACGATCGTTACGCAGGGCATCGCCGATTGCGTGTTCGTGGAGGACGGTGCACTCGTGATCGTGGATTATAAGACCGATTGCGTACGCGTCCCCGACGAGTTGATCGAGCGTTACCGCGCACAGCTTAACGTGTACGCCCGCGCACTGAGCGCCGTGCTGGAGCTGCCGGTGCGCGAATGTCTGCTGTACTCCTTCGCGCTGGGGTGCACCGTCAAAACTTAAGTTCCACCGAAACGGTCTTGTCACAGGTCTTCAGCTGTGATCGGGCCGTTTCTTGCGTTACCCGCGGATACCGTTGTGCCGTTTTTCGCGCAAGGCCCAGCGGATCACAATCCACCGTGTTCAACACACGAAGCGCATCGTCCATACACGCTTGCACAAAGGTCTCCACGTCGACAAGCGCCGGTTCACCTCCGCCCTGCCGCTCGGTGATCTGCACCTGTCCCGTCACCGCAAACCCATACGCGAACCGCTGACCGTCCTCGGTGACGGTCAGCTTTGTTTTCACCGACGTGAGCGTATAGGTCACACCGTTCGCGGTATATAAAAGCTGCCGCAGCTCGTCCCCGAGCAGTAACAGCCCCGTCGTCTGCGCCTCCGTCAGCTCCCCGACAAACGCACCGTCGCGGAACAGTGCCGTGCCGTCGGGTGCGGGCGTGCCATCCAGCACCGTCAGGATCGGCAGGGCCGCGTCAAACATTCCGGACGCGGCGCGTTGTACGTCCAGCAGATCGCGCCGCAGGCACACGCCCCATTCGGCGCCCTCCTTCAGCATCCCCACCAAGTAGTTCGCGGGGATCGCGTCGTTGCCCGACGAGATACCCAGCAGCTCCGCCGGATCGCCGCGGCACACGACCACCGGTACGAGCGTCCGTCCTTCCCCGCTGCGCGTAAGGTGATCCACGCTGTCAAACAGCGACACCGCTTCACACTGCGCAACGCTCACCGCTAAAATACGGTTTTGCAGGATATAGGCTTCTCTGCCCGCCTCGTTCAAGAACGCGTGCAGTGCCGCCGACACCGACTCGCCCGACGCCTCGTACACGGCGGTCGCAACGTCGTCCTGCTCGGACAGACTCGCGGCGGTCTTGAGCGATTCCACCGACTGCACCGACAGCGTGCAGACACCGTTTTTTTGATGAATTCCCAGCGCCGTCACCACGATCTCGTTGCGCAGTGCCGTGTCGGTACTGCAGCCGGTGAGCAAGGCGACGAGCAGTATCGCCGCACACAATCGCTTCATACGCGCCTCCTATACACAAGCAACGGCAGACCGACGCAAAGCAACGCGAGCACGCCCCAGTACACGTAGGTAACGACACGCCACTGTCCGTCGAGGTACTGCGTAAGTACCGTGAGCAGAATGAGCAGCGCCGCCCCCGCGCCCGCCGCGGGAAGGCGGGCTTTGTCACCGAACAGGCGGCGCGCGTGGTCAAGATAAACGGTGCCGAACAGTGCCACCCGCACGAAAAACGTACCGAGCCACAGCGTCACGACAAAAATATCCAGCCGCTCGATCACACCGCCGCTCGCCGCGGTCACCGCCGTGTAGAACGGATAGGCGGTGAGCCCTGCGAAATCGCCAAGCACGCCGGTGGTGACGATACAGACAAACAACGTCAGCACCACGGTAAGCCCCACGAACCGCACGTACGACTGTCCCACCCTTCCGTTCACGACGGGATACAGCGCTCCCACCGCCACGATCTCCGCCGTGCGCGGCAGCTCCTTAACGGTCTGGGACAGCACGGTGCGCCATCCGCTGAACACAGCGGGCGGGAAATTCACCGATTCCACCTGTGGGATCAACAGTGCGCCGAACACGAGCAATAACGCGATACCGGTCACCGCCACCACCGCCGCGGTGCGGCCGATCGCCTGAATACCGTACAGCGACGCCGCGAGTCCCGCCGCGATGAGCGTCACGGTCAGCAGTGTCACGGAGAAGTCGGCTTTCACCGTTTCATCTGCAAAATCGCGGAATTGCAGAAGGTCGAGATACAACACGAACAGGCTGAGCAGCAGATAGCTCACGGCAACGGCGCGCCCCGCACCCGCGGAGAGCGACGCCGCGCAGTCAGCCGGATTGCCCCGCCCGCCGCGCAGGGTCAGCAAAGTCGGCACAATAAGGAGAAGCAACACGAGGGCGTTGAGCGCCGTCACGGCGATGAGATCGGGGACAGTCAGCGCGTGCAGGCTGTCCGCGGGCAGCAGCAGACAATTGGATAAGCGTCCCGCCAACAACAACCACAGCAGTTGCGTGCCGCTGATGCGGCCGTGAGATATCATTGGGGGATTTCCTCCTCTCCATCCTTGATCTGCGAGCCCACCACGTTCTGCACCCGAAAACCGTTTTTCGACAGCCGCCGCCAATCCGAGCGGATGAATACATCCCGCATGGCTTTAAAGCTGAAGGGGGTGATGGGCGCGGTAATGGGAATGGTGTCCACATCCAGACTGCTGAGACTGCACAGCAGGAGCAAAGCGCCCAACATCACGCCGTACAGACCGAGCGTGCCGCCGAGGATGATAAACACGAACCGCAGCACCGCAATGCTGCCGTACAGACTCGGGATCACAAACGCACTGATGGAGGTCAGTGCCACGATGATGACCATGGGAGCGCCGACCAGCCCCGCACGCACCACCGATTCCCCGATCACGAGTGCCCCGACGATGCTGACCGCGTGTCCGACGGATTTCGGAAACCGCAGTCCCGCCTCACGCATGATCTCAAACAGAAAATGGATGAGCAGTGCCTCGACCGTCAGCGGGAACGGCGTGGAGCGCGCGGAATTGATAAAGGATAATAACAGCTCACCCGGCAGCATTTCCGCATGGTGCGTGCCGATCGCGACGTACAGCCCCGGCAACAAGAGGCTGATGAGGAACGACGCGTATTTGATAAGACGGATAAAGCTCGCGTACACCGGATGCTGGGTATAATCGTCCATCGACTGAAAATGCTCTGCGAACAGATACGGCACCACCAGGGCGAAGGGAGTACCGTCCACGAGCACGCCAATACGGCCCTCCGCGACCTTGCCGCACAGAGTATCGGGGCGTTCGGTCACGTCCACGCCGGTGAAGAGCGAACGCCTCTCCCCCTCTAAAAACGGTTGCAGATACCCCGATTCCAGCACGATGTCCAACGGACAATCGGTCACCCGCCGCCGCACGTCGTCAAGCAGGGCTTGGGATACCCGCCCGCGCATATAGCATAAGCATACCGCCGTTTGACTTTCACTGCCGACGGTGAGCATCTCAAAGGTAAGCTTCGGTGTTTTCAGGCGGCGGCGGATCATGGAAATATTGATGCGGATCGCCTCGGTAAACCCCTCGCGCGAGCCGCGCACCCCCACCTCGGTGGCGGGCTCGGACACACTGCGGATCATAAACGCCTGCAAGCCGCCGAGCACCGCACGCCCGACGCCGTCGAGCAGTACCGCCGCAAAGCCGGATACGATCAGCTCCGATAATTGTTCTACCGTGTCTGCCGTCAACAGATCCACAAAGCCGAGAACCGTCTTTTCGATATCGCGCATCGCCGCGTCGGCGCTGTCGTAGGTGTGCGGCATCTGCGAGAGTGGCAGCAGTACCGCGTTTGCCATCATATGGCGGTCGATCATCCCCTCAATGCTGACCACCGCCGCCGCGTAGCCTGCCACCGAGATCTCGCGAATGACCAGATCGGCGCTTACGTCAAAGCTTTTTCGCAAATTTCCCAAATTTTCGGACAAAACCGCCGTAAGCGGCGTTTTGGATTCGTTCATATCTATCACCAACCCGAGTATGGACAGGATACGGCGGAATATTCCGCTTGAAACCCGTCCATACTGCAAAAGAGGTGATGCAAATGGCAATTACGGCGATCCGCACCGCGATCATCTATCTGTTTTTGATCGCGGCACTGCGCGTGACGGGGAAACGGCAATTAGGCGAGCTGCAGCCCATTGAGCTGGTCGTCACCCTGCTGATCTCCGATCTTGCCTCGGTGCCGATGCAGGAAAGCGGCGCACCGCTGTTATCGGGACTCATCCCGATTGCGGTGTTGGTGTCGCTGGAACTCATTTTGTCTGCATTGATGATGAAAAGCAACCGTCTGTCCCGCCTCATCAGCGGGAATCCCGTGGTGCTCATCAACGACGGCAAGCTTTCGCAAAAAGCCCTGCGCCAGCTGCGGCTGACGGTGGAGGATCTCTTGGAAACGTTGCGTCAACAGGACATATTTGACCTGCGGGATATCCGCTACGCGATCGCCGAGACCAACGGCAGTATCAGTCTGTTCAAGCACGCGGATTGCCAGACCGCCACCGTACGCGACCTAAAGAAAAAGCCGTCGAACTCCGGTGCGGCGGTACCGGTGGTCAACGACGGCAAGCTGGTGGAGTGGGGCATGCAGATGACGGGAGTATCGGAGGAATGGATACGGGATATTTTGAACAAGCATTCCTGCCCGCTGGGCGAGACCCTCCTGCTCACCGCGGACGATAAGCGCCGTACCTATCTGATACGAAAAGGAGAGGATGGTTCTTGAAGCGTGTCATTTTCGCCGTCCTGCTCCTGCTGCTCATCTGCGTTGGCTGTATCGTGTCCATCTCGCTGCAGCACTCGGTCATCGAGGATTTTATGAAAAAAACAGAGGAAATGGAAACGCTGTTCAAAGCGGGTGATATTGATGGCGCTGTTGCCGCAGCGGAAGCGTTCACCTCTGACTACAGCGATAAAACGCGGTATTTTTCGCTGTTTTTACCGCACGATACGCTCACGGAGGTGGAAAAAAGCGTGGTCAGCCTGCCCGCGATCCTCACACACGGCGAGCACAAGGATTTCGTTGCGGAGGTACACCGTTGCCGCCTGCTGTTACAGAAAATGCACGACCTGGAGATTCCGACGTTGCAGAACGTCTTGTGATCCTCACCGCTTCAACCGGACAACAAGAACTACCCCTCCGTCTTTTTGCCTATGGCAAAAAGACACCTCCCCTAACAAGGGGAGGCAAGGGAACCGCTCCGTTCGCTTATCTTCCCGGCGGCGGAGCCGTCCTCATTGGCGTAGCCAACGGCATTTGCCGCAAGCAAACATCATTCAAAAAGCGCACCTTTGTCGGTAGACAAAGGTGCGCTTTTTGTGAGTGAGCCTGTAAGCCGAGTTCTGTCTTGGACAATCATCTATCTCGACTGCGTGTTGCCACGCAGCTCCAGCCGCCCGTCGAAGCACATCGGGCCAATGTATCGCTTCAGTCGGCGTTGCATCGGATAGGGTTTGCAGGGCCACACAGTCTCCTGCGTGCCGGTGAGCTCTTACCTCGCCTTTCCACCCTTACCGCAACAAACGTTGCGGCGGTATATCTCTGTTGCACTTTCCCTAAGGTCACCCTCGGCGGCCGTTAGCCGTTATCCTGCCCTGTGATGCTCGGACTTTCCTCACACACGCGACGCGTATGCGCGACTGTCCGGCTCACTCACCTCGTTATTTTAGTCTACTTTTTCCGGTTTGTCAACGGCAAAAACGAACGCGCCGTTCTCTGCCGTTACCGTGACGCTGTCCCCTGCTTTGAACTGCCCTTCGAGCAGTTTTTCCGCGAGCGGATCTTCGATCTTCGACTGGATCGCGCGGCGCAGAGGTCGGGCACCGTACACGGGATCGAAGCCGACCTTGGCAAGCTCGGCGATCGCGTCCTCCGACACCGTGAGCGTGATCTCTAAATCGTTCACGCGCTTGCTCAGCGACGACAGCATCCGTCCCGCGATGCAGCGGATATCGTCCTCGGTCAGCTGATGGAACACGATAAGCTCATCCACGCGGTTGAGGAATTCCGGACGGAAGGTCTTTTTGAGCTCGCCCAGCACCTTTTCACGATTTCGACGGTCGGTCTCCTCCTTGGAGCCCTGCTCGTCGCCTCCGCCGAAGCCGAAGCTGTGCTTCTCGGTGATGAGGCGCGCGCCGACGTTGGAGGTCATGATGATGACGGTATTTTTGAAATCCACGCGCCGTCCCTGCGCGTCGGTAAGGATACCGTCCTCCAATATCTGCAGCAGCATATTGAACACGTCGGGATGCGCTTTTTCGATCTCGTCAAACAGCACCACCGCGTACGGCTTGCGGCGGATCTTCTCGGTGAGCTGACCGCCCTCGTCGTACCCGACGTAGCCGGGAGGCGAGCCGACCAAGCGCGACACGGTATGCTTTTCCATATACTCCGACATATCCAGACGGATCATGGCGTTTTCATCGCCGAACATCGCTTGGGCAAGCGTTTTGCACAGCTCGGTCTTACCGACGCCCGTAGGCCCCAAGAAGATAAACGAGCCGATCGGGCGGCGGGGATCCTTGAGCCCCACGCGGCCGCGGCGGATGGCCTTGGCGACCGCCGTCACCGCCTCGTCCTGTCCGACGATGCGCTCGTGCAGAACCTCCTCCAGACGCAGCAGGCGCTGTCCCTCTGCCTCGGTGAGCTGAGATACCGGCACACCCGTCCAGCTGGATACGATCTGCGCGATATCCTCGGCCGTGACCTCACCGGTGATGCCGGCGTTTTTCTCCTGCCACCGCGCGCGCTCCTCCTCGAGCTGTTCGGACACCTTCTTTTCCTCGTCCCGCAACTGAGCAGCACGTTCAAAATCCTGTTCGTTAACAGCAGCCTTTTTCTCCGCCGCCAAGCGCTTGACCTCTTCCTCCAATTGCCGCACGTCGTTAGGGGCGGTGAACGCGCGCAGGCGCACGCGCGACGCCGCCTCGTCGATAAGGTCGATCGCCTTATCCGGCAGATAGCGGTCGGAAATATACCGCGTGGACAGCTGTACCGAAGCGACGATCGCCGCATCGGTGATCTTCACCTTGTGGTGCGCTTCGTATTTGTCGCGCAGTCCTTTTAAGATCTCGATACTCTCTTCGTTGGACGGCTCGCCCACCGTGATGGGTTGGAACCGACGCTCCAGCGCGGCATCCTTTTCGATATATTTGCGGTATTCCTCCAGCGTGGTCGCGCCGATGACCTGTATCTCGCCGCGCGCGAGCGACGGCTTCAAGATATTTGCCGCGTCTACCGCGCCCTCAGCCGCACCCGCACCGATGATGGTGTGGATCTCGTCAATAAACAAGACGACGTCTTTGGCTTTGGCAACTTCTGCGAGTGCGTTTTTGATGCGCTCTTCAAAGTCGCCGCGATATTTCGTACCCGCGACCATTCCGGTCAGATCCAGCGTCACCACACGCTTACCGCGCAACGTTTCGGGCACTTCCTCCGCAATGATGCGCTGGGCAAGCCCCTCCGCCACGGCGGTCTTGCCGACACCCGGTTCACCGATGAGGCACGGGTTATTTTTGGTGCGGCGGGAAAGGATCTGCACCACGCGCTGGATCTCCTCCGCTCTGCCGATGACCGGATCCAGTTTCCCTTGTCGCGCCATTTCGGTGAGATCACGGCCAAACTGGTCGAGCACCGGCGTTTTGCTTTTACCGGCCGCTTTTGAGCCTGCAGAGACCGCGCCCGCGCTTTGCGGCGCCGCTCCGGCTACGGCTTCCAGTATGCCGTCTGTCAGATCATCGGCGCGCACGCCGAAGGCGGTGAGCAAACGAACCGCGACACTGCTCTCGTCCCGCAGGATGGCGAGCAAGATATGCTCGGTACCCACGTACCCCTGCTGAGCAGAAGTCGCCTCCGCCACCGACAGCTCCATCACCTTTTTGGTGCGGGGGGTAAAATCGTTGGGACTTAAACGGGTCGGCTGACCGCCGCTCTCGCTCTCCATGATCTTATCGCGATACGCCGCCGCAGTGATACCGTGCGTACCGAGGACGGTGCCGGCAACGCCCGTTCCCTCCGTCAACAAGCCCAGCACGATATGCTCGGTGCCGATATAGGTATGGCCTAATTGCTGAGCCGCTTCGATCGCGAGATTCAAAGCGGTGTTGGCTTTTTCGGTAAAGCCTTTAAAGCGATACATTGATCCTCACTCCTTATTTCAGTCGTTCGCGAACCAGTGCCGCACGGCGCGTGTCGCGCTCGGTGGAGTCCAGCTCGCGACCCGCCTGCTGCATGAGCGCGGCGGGCTGTGCATCGACCATTAAGCTGCTGATACAGTTTAGGTCGACCGCGTCCAAAATAGTCATCGCGGCACCCATGCGCACGTGGGAGATCAGCAGCATAAACTCTTTCCCCGACAGCAGACGCGCGTTCTGCAGCACGCCGAGCGAACGGTAGATCCGATCCTCAAGGACCGGCGTCGCGCGCAGCTGCTCGCGGTATCCGCGTTCCTCCTTGACGATCTGCGCGACGATGCTCTTCAAATTGTCGATCGCCTCCTGCTCGGTGATGCCGAGCGTGACCTGATTCGACAGCTGATACATCGCGCCCTCCGAGCGGCTTCCCTCGCCGTACATACCACGGATGGTGAGTCCTAATTTGGAAACGGTGTTGGCGAGCTGCTGGATCACGCCCTTTTCCTGCAACGCGGGCAGATGCAGCATCACCGAGGCGCGCATACCCGTGCCGAGGTTGGTGGGGCATTGCGTAAGATACCCCAAACGGTCATCAAAGGCGAAATGCAGACGCGTATCCAAAAAATCGTCCCAGCAGTTCGCCGCCCTGAACGCCTCGTCCAGTGCAAGACCCGCACACATCGCCTGAATACGCACGTGATCCTCCTCGTTTATCATCACGCTGACGCTTTCGTCAGGGGATAACAGGAGCGCCTCGCCGTCGGGCTGTGCGGTAAAGTTAGGGCTTATCAAGTGCCGTTCCACCATCGACAGGGCGTCCCACTCGGATAGCTCGGTCATGCGGATACATCGGAACGCACCGCTTCCGTCGGACGGGAACGCGTCAAACACCTGACGGATGACCTCGTCGCGCTGTTCCACCGTCATACCGGCGGGGAACGGCACGTGACTCAAATTCCGCGCTAAGCGAATGCGGGTGCTGACGACAACGTCACCGTCGGCGCCGCTTTGCTGATACCATTTTGCCGTCACTTCGCATCCCCCTCCTCTAATTCGCGAATTCGGTCGCGCAGTGCCGCGCACTGCTCGTATTCCTGATTGGCGATATGTGCGGCGAGCTGTTCACGCAGGGCTTTCAGCTCGTGCTCCTTTTTGACTGAGTCATCCGCCTTATCCGCGATCTTGCCGGTGTGCTGCGTTTTGCCGTGGATGCGCTGGATGGACGGCAGCAGGCGATCGTAGAACGTGCGGTAACAGGTCGGGCATCCCGGTCTGCCGAGCTCGGCGATCTCTTTAAAGCTACGCCCGCAATCCTCACAGCGCACGGTATCCTCCGGTGCGCGCTTGGCGGGCTCTAAAAACAGCGAGCCCCAAAAATCGTTCAGATCAAATCCCAACCCGCCCAACGAGGTGTTAAACCCCTGCTCCGCGGCACACTGTGCACACAGGTTCCACTGTGTCGTTTTGCCGTTTACGGTTCGTTTGATATGCGTTGTCGCGGGACGCTTCCCGCAGTGATCACAATTCATACGCTCTCCTCCGTTCTCGTTTTCTTAAATATATGCGGCTAACATGTGCTTGAGCAACGACGCCCGCAAACGGTCGCGGCACTCTACCGGCACGTCGCGGCACGCGCGGTCGGACAGAGCCGCCGCCATCACGCTCGCCGCCTGCTTGTTCAAAAAGCCCTGATACACCATGCTTTGCAGGATCGCCTCCGCCGCCGCGGGAACCAGCTCGTCCCCAATGGAGTTGACGATGTGCATCAGCGGCGTTGCCTCCCGTTGCGGCGCCACCCGACGGATGCGGATGTATCCCCCGCCGCCGCGGCGGCTTTCCACCACGTACCCCTGCTGCGGGGTGAACCGCGAGGTAAGCACATAGGTGATCTGGCTCGGCACACAGCCGAGTTGTTCCGCCAATTCGTTGCGGCGCAGTTCCGCCGCGCCGTCCTCCGCCTGTTCCATCATACTCATAATATAGGCGGTTATCGCATCGCTGATACGCATAGGCTCACTTCCTTTGCTTGCAGTATATCTTAAAAGTCAAAGAAAGTCAAAGTCAGATAAAGTCAAACTGAATCGCGTTTTCCCTGTTTTTTGAATTTATCTCCGGATATCTCGTATTTTCTCACAAAATCAAGTTTTTTGAATTTTTTATCACCCATCACGCGCGGCAACATAGTATGAAATGAAAGCAGGTGAAAGCCTGCGGTTGCAAGAAAGGGGGATAACCGAATATGTGTCTGCGTAATCTCTTCTGTGGTGAGGCGAACTGCTCCTGGCTGCTCTTCATCATCGTCATCCTGCTGCTCATCGACAACGGCTGTGATAACGGCTGTGACGACGGCTGCTACAACAATCGCAACAACGGTTGCGGCTGCGGTTGCTGATAACTGAATGTGAGGGAGGATCTTTCGTATGTGTCTGAGAAACTTATTCGGCGGTGACGTCAACTGCACGTGGCTGTTGTTCATCATCGTCATCCTGCTGCTCATCGACAACAGCGACTGCGGCTGCGACTGCGGCTGCTGATTCGTCGGTGCACCCTCGAAGCCCGCCGTGATCGCCCGATCACGGCGGGCTTTCTGCGTGACATTCGCAGCAGATTTGACAAATCGTCATTTTTTTGATATATTATCCTTGGTACGACACAATTCCCGAATTTTCGGATCCGGAGGTATGTCCATGGCAACAGCCTTGTCTGAGAAACGGCGCAGTCGCCTGTTCGGTCTGCCGCTTACGCTCACACATTACGTGATCGACGATGAATACTTAGCCGAATGCACCGGCTTGTTTTCCGTGACCGTAAAAGCGGTATCTCTGTCGCACGTTCGGAATATGGTGGTAGTACGATCACCTTGGCAAAAGCTGTTCGGGCTGTCCACCGTTCGCGTGGCAACCGCCGATCCGACGTTTCCGGAATTTGTCGTGCACAGCATCCGCGGCGCTGAGGCATTCGCCGCCGCGCTGCAAAAAGCCATCGACGCTGCTTCCTGCCTGCGGCAATCGGCAACGGAGTAACGTCGTCCATTCTAAACAAGTGAGGACGGGGAAATATGGAGCCTAAAAAAAGACGCTTTGGCGACCGTAAAGACGGTTGGCGCTTGCGCCATACGCAATCGTTGTTCGCGGTCATGCCCCATTTGATGAAAACGCGTGCGGATTCACAGGTGTATTTCGATGAGGAGATCGACATTGGACATCTGGAAAAGTACGCCCGCTCCCTGCGCAAGGAACACGACATGCCCACCTTTTCGCTGTATCATCTCATCATCGCGGCGGTGGTGCGTATGTTCGTACTGCGCCCGCGGCTGAACCGCTTTATCATGAACGGCAAGGCGTACGCCCGCAATCGGCTGACCGCGTCCATGACTGCCAAGCACAGCTTGTCCAAGGACGCGGAGGAATCCTGCATCAAACCGCAGTTTGAAAAGACCGATACGGTATTCGACGTCTACCGCCGCGTCAGCGAGGCAATGGAAAAGGAAGTCAAGGATATCAAGGATGCCAACACCACCGACGTGGCGGCCAAGATCTTAAACAAGCTGCCGGCGTGGATGGTGCGCGCGTTCGTCAACTTTATCATCTTCATGGATCACCGCGGCTGGATGAACGATTTTATCAACAAGATCAGCCCGTTCCATACCTCGTTCTACATCACCGACGTCGGCTCGATCGGCATTCAGCCGATCTACCACCACATCTACAATTTCGGTACCACCTCGGTGTTCGTGGCAATGGGCAAAAAGACCATCGTCCCCGTTGCCCTGCCCGACGGCACCGTCACCACCAAAAAGGTCATTCGGGTCAAGCTCGTGCTGGACGAGCGCATCTGCGACGGCCATTATTACGCGGAATCGTTCCGTATGCTCCGCCGCATCTTAAAGCACCCCGAAGTATTGGAGACCCCGCCCACGGAATTTCCCGAGGACGAATGGATCTGATTTCATACACAAACGAGCGTGTGTTCAGTGAACACACGCTCGTTTTTACTTCCCGAAGGAGACGCTTCAGCGATCACGCATAGGAAAACTGCCCCGCCCATTTGACATATTCTTGCATCTGCGCCGCCGTTAAGGAATAACGGGACTCATATCACGTGGTTTTCGTTTACAAAAAGCGGGGTGGCAATACGCCACCCCGCCCATCGTTTCACCGTGGGAATAACTCGCAATCAGTTATCCTCGGGCTCCCATGTATTGTCCATATCCGTCCGACCGCTGAAAATGTCGATGTCGCTGTCCGATGCCGTTTCGGGCTTGCTTTCCTCCTCCGGCTCGGCCGTCTCCTCCGGCTTGCGGAACACGAAGAAATACAGCAGCACGCCCGCACCCGCGAGCAGCAGAATACCCGCGAGCAACAGCACGATCAAACGCCACGACATACCGCCCGCGCCGTTATCGTCCCCCTCACCGAAGCCGATGAGGGTATACGCCTCCAGGGAATTGATCTTCAGCTCGAACATGCCGTTTTTGACCTCAAGCGTCTGCGGCGTCATCAGCTCGTCGCCGTCCATGACGGTGATCGCAAAGGCGGCGCAGTTCTTCATCGCCGTCGGGATCGGCAGCTGAACGGTATAGATCACGTCATCCGGTAACGCCGTGATCGCCACTTCCTTGCCGGTGCGGGACAGCATCAGTAAGGACAGATCAAAGGTCATCACCTGCCGCTGATCCTCGGAATAACCGGAGAACTCGGATACGTCCGCCAGCGCGGCTTGCACCATCGTGGGTGTGATCTCCACCGTTGAGGTGCGCACACTCAGCATCGGCGTATTGCCGGTGCGGCCGACCAGTGACTCGTAATCCTCCTCGGATACCAGCAAACGCGCCTTGGACAAAAACTCCTGACGCGTCAAGCCGAAGGCTTCCAGCAAGGCGGTATCGGTGAGCGAGTTCATCGCGACCATACCGTCACTGACCGCGGTGGTGCTGTTACCCTTGACTGTCGCGGTAGTCGACGCAGTGGACGTGGTGGCGGCAGCCGCCTGCTGCTCGGTCGTGGTGGTCTCCTCCGCGACCGTCGTGGTGGTCTCTTCACTCGCCGTCGTGGTGGTCTCCTCCGCGACCGTGGTCGTGACAGTCGCCTGCGTAGTCGTAGCGGTATCCTGCCGCGTGATGGTTTTCTTATCGGTGGCCGCGTAGATCAACGAGGTGCTGCCGTAACCGGTCTGCAGTCCTTGATACGTTGCGTTTTTGCCTGCGCTGACACGATAATCCGACGTGCAAACGCCGTTTTTATCCGTCGTTTTGGTCTGCGACATACCCTCAAGTGACATCGACACCTGATACCCGATCGCAGGCGTATCATTCGAGTCGGTCGCTTTGACCGTCAGCGTGCCGTTCTCATTGAACGACGCTTCCAGCGTAATATTCAAGCTCCCCTCCCGTACGAAAGGGTCGCCCGTGACGACCGCGGAGCTCTGTTTGCCTTCGACCGTGTAGCCGTAGGTGATACGCGTATATAAGCCGGCGGGAACCTCGTCCAGAAATACGGTGATGACGTTACCGTCCTCACCGACAACCGTACATTCGCTTCCGCCGATAATGACTTCATCCAACACGCCGCCCTCCGGCAGGGTAAACGTGATGCCGAGCGCGGTGCCGTGGACCTGCGTGCGGCTGACCTCCGTCAGAGTCGCTTCCTCGGCACTGACACCCACCGCCGCCGTTCCGATCACAAGCAATACCGCCAGCAGTACCGCCAAACACTTTTTCACGTACAATTCCTCCTTGCACATAACATGCTGAGTCTACCATATCATAAAATCTCTCAAAAGTAAATGTCCCCTCCCCTAAATTAAAAAAAAATTCGCATATCCTCTTGTTTTTTTAGAAAAATTCCGCTATACTATGTATAAAGTGTCCCAAATGGGACACTTAGTGTGCAAGGAAGGAGAGGGCTTCGATGGAATCAGCGCGTGCGCTGTCCGCGTTTTTTTTGTTTGACGGTGTCGGTGACGATGCGTTACACGGCATCGCCGCGCGATTGGAGCCGACGGTCACCTACCGCCGCGGACAGGTCGTGTACAACACGCACACCTTTCGCCGCGCGATCGGGCTGATCGTTCGCGGGTCGGTCATCGTCCGTTCGTCGGGCGAGGCGGCGCACAGCGTGGTCATCAACCGTCTGCACGCAGGCGAGATCTTCGGTGTCGCCGCGCTGTTTGACAGCGAAAGCGACGATTACGTGACCGAGATCACCGCCGACGGGGACACCGCGGTACAGTTCATTCCGCAGGAGCTGATGTCACAGCTGCTGACGGAGTTTCCCGCTATCGGGAAACAATATATCCGGTTTCTGTCCGGCCGTATTCGGTTTCTCAACCGCAAGCTGTCGGCGCTCACGATCGGCAACACCGAGAACCGCTTGTATCACTATCTACTCGCCCATCAGGACGAGCAAGGCATCATCCGTCTGCCCGACACGATGACAGAGCTGGCGAACACCCTTAACATGGGGCGGTCAAGCCTGTACCGTGCACTGGACACGCTGGTGCGTGAAGGCATCCTCGTAAAAGAGGATAAAACCTACCGTATATCTTAAGAAAGAAGGAAGCAACCATGAAAAAAGTATTGTCACTCACACTCGCCGTCCTGCTGATCGTCGCGACGGCGGCGGGCTGTAGCACCGAGCCCGCAGTCAAAACGACCGTCAACATCGGCGCGATCCAAGGGCCGACCGGTATCGGTATGGTACATCTGATGGAGGCGGATACAGCCGGAACGGCGGCGAACGAGTACGAATTCACCGTGTCCTCGGTACCGTCGGACATCGGCAATCTGCTGGCATCGGGCAGCTTGGATATCGCGGCAGTCCCCACCAATCTGGCGGCGGCACTGTATCAGAAGACCGAAGGCAAGGTACAGCTGCTCGCGGTCAACACGCTGGGCGTGCTGTATATGCTGGATAACGGCAACGGCATCGACTCGATCGACGACCTCAAGGGCAAGACCATCTACTCCACCGGTGAGGGTGCCAACCCCGAATACATCCTGCGGTATGTGCTGGAGAAAAACGGCATTGATCCCGACGAGGACGTGACGATCGAATTCTTAGCGGAAAACACCGAGCTGGTCGCCAAGATGGTAAGCGGCGATATCACGCTCGCGATGGTTCCCGAACCGAACGTATCCTCCATCACCGCGCAGAACCAAGACGTCAAGGTTGCCCTGTCGATGAACGACGCATGGGAAGCGGTCGCCGACGAAAACAGCAAGCTGATGATGGGCTGTGTCGCGGTGCGCAAGGATTTCCTTGACAACAACAAGGAAGCCGTAGACGCCTTCCTCGCCGAGTACAAGACCTCCATCGAAAGCACTTCCGATGTCGAGGCCACCGCCACGCTGTGCGAGACCTACGGCATCATTCCGAAAGCCGCCATCGCCAAAAAAGCGATCCCGAACTGCCGGCTGACCTTCGTGTCCGGTGCGGATATGAAAGCACAGATCGCCGGCTATTATCAGGTATTGTTCGACGCTAACCCGACCGCCGTCGGCGGCAAGCTGCCGGATGACGCGTTCTATTATGTCGGGTAAAGTAAAGACCGTCGCACGCGGTGTCGCGGTTGCGGTATTCTGGATCGGGATATGGTGGCTGATCGCCGCACTGGTACGGCAGGAGCTGCTCATCCCCACCCCGCTCGCCGTTGTCAAAACGCTGCTGACGCTGCTGCCGACCGCGTTGTTCTGGGAATCCGTCGGAATGTCGCTTGCCCGCATCGTGCTGGGCTTTCTGGCGGCGCTGCTGTGCGGGACGGCACTCGCGGTGCTTACCACCCGTTTTTCGCTCGTCCGCGCAGTATTCTCTCCGCTTCTGCACATCATCCGCGCGGCACCGGTCGCGTCGTTTATCATCCTCACCCTGGTGTGGATCGACTACGATATCATTCCCGCGTTCATCGCGTTTTTGATGGTACTGCCCATCGTATGGGTGAACGTGGAGGAGGGCATCCGTCGCACCGATAAGGGACTGTTGGAAATGGCGGCGGTATACGCCGTTCCTCGGCACCGCGTGCTGACACGGCTGTATCTGCCTTCCGTTAAACCGTATTTTACGACCGCGTGTGTAAACGGTCTGGGCTTTGCGTGGAAATCGGGGGTTGCGGCAGAGGTCATCTGCCGCCCCGATCTCGCGATCGGTAACCGCTTGCAGCTTGCCAAGATCACGTTGGAAACGCCCGAGGTGTTCGCGTGGACCGCGGTGGTGATCGTGCTGAGCCTTGTGCTGGAAAAGGCCCTGCTGCGTCTGACTCGAAAGGAGGCCGCTCATGGTAACGCTTGACCGTGTTTCCTTCGCGTACGGCGACACCCCCGTCGTCACGGATTTTTCGCTGACGCTGCCGCAAAGCGGTGCGGTCTGCCTGTTCGGCGCATCGGGATGCGGCAAAACAACGCTGTTGCGTCTGATCGCGGGTCTGGAAACCCCTGACGCGGGTAGTATACGGCGCGACGTATCGCGCATCGCCGTGGTGTTTCAGGAAAACCGCTTGGTGCCGTGGCTGACGGTACGGCAAAACCTTGAGCTGGTACTCGACAAGCCCGATCCCGCGCTTGTGGACGATTGTCTGAGCGCGGTATCGCTCAGCGACGCCGCCGAGAAGCTGCCCAACGCGCTCAGCGGCGGGATGCAGCGGCGGGCGGCGCTCGCTCGCGCACTCGCGTTCGGCGGTGACCTGCTCCTCTTGGACGAGCCGTTTAACGGCTTGGACGAGACACTGAAGGTCAAGATCGCCGCCGTAGTGCGCAAACGGTTTGCGCACTGCCCCATCGTGCTGGTCACCCATTCGCTCGACGAGGCAAAGCTGTTTGATGCGACGGTGATCACACTTTAAAAATGCTTCCGCCCTGCTGTTGACAGCGGGGCGGAGTTTTTGTATACTGAAATATATTGAGTTTATAAAAGGGGGGCGCGTCGTATGGATCGCGATGCCTTTGGCGCGGGTGTGGAGCCCGGCGGGTTGCATTCCCGACATGAAATCAAAATTCTGATCTGTTATATTCTGATCGCGGCGGGCGTGCCGATGCCCCGAAACGACATTTTAGACATCATCTGCGGAAACGGCATGGCAAACTTTTTCGATACCAGTGCCGCCATCGACGAGCTGGTGAAGCTCGGCAACCTATGCGAGCACGAGGACGACACCCTGTCCGTCACGGATACCGGCTCGCACGCGGCGGAAACGCTTGCCGATCTGCTGCCCTACACCATTCGCGAGCGGTCGGCGGGAGCGGCACTGCAGCTGCTCGCCCGCCGTCGAAACGAGCGGGAAAACCGCGCAGACATTCAAAAGACCGCCGCAGGCTACGCCGTGACCTGTACGGTCGGCGGCGGCGAATCCGCCATGCTCTCGTTCACCCTGTCGGTCGCAGACGACCGTCAGGCAGAGCTCGTTCGGGAGCGGTTTTTACACGATCCGCTGTTGCTGTATCAAAGCGTGATCGCCGTACTGACCGGCGGTGCCCGTTTCGAAGCAAACGAGCGGATCGTGATCGACTTAAAATAGGATGTGAACGATATGAAAAATCCCACCGTCCTGATCGTTGACGACGAGATGCGTATGCGCCGTGTCATCGCCGATTATCTGCATATCAAGGGCTATGAAACGCTGGAGGCGGGCGACGGTGTCGAGGCGCTGGAGTTATTTTACAGTGAGTATCCCGATTTAGTGATACTGGACGTGATGATGCCCAAGAAGGACGGCTGGCAGGTATGCCGCGAGATCCGCGCGACGCATCAGACGCCCATCATCATGCTCACCGCCCGCAGTGAGGAGGCGGACGAGCTACTGGGGTTTGAGCTGGGCGCGGACGAATACGTGGCAAAGCCGTTTAGCTTAAAAATCCTGTCCGCCCGCATCGAGGCGGTATTGCGCCGCGGCGGCGAGTCGCAAGCAACGCCCGCCGACGCCCCCCGCCTGCGTATCGACAAGCTGGCGCGTGAGGTGTACGTGGATAATACGTTGGTCCAGCTCACCTATACGGAATTTGAGCTGTTGGAATATCTCGTGACCAACAAGGGCGTCGCGCTGTCGCGTGACAGTATTCTCAACAACGTATGGCAATACGATTACGACGGCGACGCCCGCGCCGTGGACACGCATATCAAAAAGCTCAGAAGCAAGCTCGGCGAGTCCGGCGATATGATCAAGACGGTGCGCGGCATCGGCTATAAATTTGAGGGAGACGTATGAAAGCTGCCATCACACGCTTTTTCCGGTCGGTAGCCGGCAAGGTGTTCTGCGTGCTCACGGTGTGTATTCTGGCGCTCCTTGCGTTCAACTGGCTGCTCAACACGTTCGCGTTTGCTCAGCTGTATGAACGCGAGAGGGAATCACTGCTCACGAGCGCCTACACCGACGCCGCCGACACGATCGCACGACGGGTCAATCCGGAAAGCGTCCTGTCGCATTATCACACCGACTACGACATGTCCATTCTGATCTGGTCGGAGCATCAGGTGCTGTACACCACCGACCGCCGCGTGAGTCCCATGTCCGTCACGGTCACGCATCCCGCGGTGACCAACGGCTCGTACGTGATCACCAAGCGTTCAGATCTCGTCGGCACGGGTGTCGGCACGGTACTGTACGGCAAGACGCAAGAGGGGATCCACATCGCCCTGCAGCTGCCGGTATCGGACCGTCAGACAAGCACCGCCGTTACCAACCGCTTTTTGGGATGGGCAACGCTCGGTACGCTGGCTCTCAGCTGCCTGCTCGTTTTCTTCATCGCACGCGTCTTCACCCGCCCCGTGCGGCGGCTGTCGGAAATGGCTCGACAGATGGCAGATATGGACTTTTCCGACCGCTACACCGGTGACGGGCAGGACGAGCTTGCCGAGCTCGGCCGCAGTCTGAATACCGTATCCGAAGCGATGGAGCAAAGCCTGTCCGAGCTCAAGACCGCCAACGCGCGTCTGCAAAGCGACGTGGAGCTGACCACCCGCCAGAACGAGGCGCGCAATCGGTTTATCCGCAACGTATCACACGAGTTAAAAACTCCTATCTCGCTGATCCAGACCTACGCGGAGGGGTTGCACGAAAGCATCGCGGCGGATGCCGCCGACCGCGAATTCTACTGTACGGTGATCGAGGACGAGGCACAAAGGCTGTCACAGATCATCGCAAAGCTCACCACCTTGATGCAGTTGGAATCCGGCGGTGACGAGCTGACCATTGAGCGGTTCGACCTATCCGCACTGCTGATGCGGTTGCTGCAACGGCACGCACCGGTATTCGAGGAACGCGGCATACGACCGCCGTCTTTGCCGGATAAACCGCTGTTCGTGTGGGGAGACGCACTGCTCATCGAGCAGGTGCTGACCAACTACCTCACGAACGCCCTGCACCACGTCGCCGAGGGCGGCGAGATCCGTATCGGCGTACAGCCGACTGCCGACAAGACGGTGCGCGTCACGGTGTTCAACAGCGGCACGCCGATCCCCGCGGAGGATCTGCCGCATATTTGGGAGAGCTTTTACAAGGTCGATAAGGCGCGCACCCGCGCCTACGGCGGTACCGGCATCGGACTGTCCGTCGTCGCCGCCGTCATGCAGGCGCATCGGATGCCGTACGGCGTGTACAACAGTGAGAACGGCGTGACGTTTTGGATAGAGCTGCAGGGGTAGCGGTGACGGGTGTCCCCCTCTCTCCACCGTCTTTTTGCTGCGCTGTGCTGTTTAATCAAATAAACCGGATGAGATACCACGATCTCATCCGGTTCTTTTCTTATATCTTGTTTTTCAGCAAGCCGCCGAGTGTGGCGATGCCGGTTTTGATCTCGTCCATCGACGGGGTGGAATAGTTTAGTCGGAACGACTGCGACGGTGCGGACAGGTCGCAGTTAAACGTTGTCCCCGGCACCACAAACACCTTGTTTGCCGAGGCTTCCGCCACAAATTCCGGCATCGGAACGTGATCGGGCAGCGTACACCATAAGAATAAGCCGCCCTCCGGACGCGTGTAGGTCACGCCGTCGGGCATGTGCGCGTCGAGTGCTTCGAGCATACAGCCGCATTTTTCGCGGTACAGATCGCGGATAAAGTCGATATGTGCGTCTAAATCGTGGCGTTTCATAAATTCGGCGCACAGCATCTGGAAGAACAGGTTGGTGTGCACGTCCTCGACCTGTTTCGCGACCACCATCTTTTGCACGACCGGTTCGGGACCGCAGACGTAGCCCACGCGCATACCCGCGGACAGAATTTTGGAAAACGTCCCGCAATACAATACTCTGCCGTCGGTATCCATGCTCTTGACGGTGGGCAGCTCCTCACCCGCAAAGCGCAGGTCACCGTAGGGGTTGTCCTCCAAGATCATCACGTCGTACCGCCGTGCCAGTGCGTACACGGCTTTGCGTTTTTCAAGCGACATCGTGAGTCCCGCCGGATTCTGGAACGTCGGGATCAGGTATAACAGCTTGGCGTTGGGGTGCGCTTTCAGCGCAGCTTCCAAGCCGTCGATCGAAATGCCGTCCGACTCCAGCTCCACGCCCACCGGACAGGCGCCCAGCGAGCGAAACGCGTTGAGCGCACCGATAAAGCTCGGATTTTCGCAGATGACGACGTCACCCGCGTCACACAGGGTCTTGCAGGCAAGCTCGATCGCCTGCTGACCGCCGCTGGTAATGACGGTCATATCGGCGGCGGTATCCACACCGAAGCGGCGGTGTAAGCGCTCCGCTACCAGCTCGCGGAGCGGCTGATACCCTTCGGTCGTGCCGTATTGCAGCGCGACAGAGGCGCGGCTTTCAAAAATGTCCGCGGCGATCGCCGCCATTTGCTCCGCCGGAAAGGATTCCGGTGCGGGGTTGCCCGCGGCGAACGAGATCGCCCCCGGCTGTCCCAGACTTTTGAATATCTCACGGATGGCAGACGGCTTCATATCCCGCATCGCATTGGAAAATTGATAGTTCATAACATCACCTTCCCCAGTGTATCATAAATCCCGCCGCGTTGCAAGTTCCCGTTGACAAACCTTACAAAAAAAGATATACTTTCCCTAAGTATTCTCAATTAAGCTTATTTTCAGAAAGGAAGCGATCTGCATGAGCGATTATCGCGCCGAAACGCTTTGTATTCAGGGCGGCTATCAGCCGCAAAACGGTGAGCCCCGCGTGCTCCCGATCTATCAGAGCACGACTTATAAATACGATTCCGCCGATCATCTCGGCGATCTGTTTGACCTGAAGGTCGCGGGACATATGTACACCCGCATCTCCAACCCCACCGTCGCGGCGGTAGAGGATAAGATCGCCGCTTTAGAGGGCGGCGTGGGAGCCATGTGCACCTCGTCCGGTCAGGCGGCAGCGCTGATGGCAATATTCAACATCACCAGCGCCGGTCAGAATTTCGTCAGCCTGTCCACCATCTACGGCGGCACCACCAATCTGTTCGCCGTCACCATGAAGCGCATGGGCATTGAGGTGCGCTTCTTGACGCCCGATATGACCGACGAGCAGGCGGATGCCTTGTTCGACGAAAACACGCGGCTGGTATTCGGCGAGACCATTGCCAATCCCGCGTTGAACGTGCTGGATATTGAACGGTACGCGGCACTTGCCCACCGTCACGGTGTCCCGCTGATCATTGACAACACCTTTGCCACGCCGATCCTGTGCCGTCCGTTTGAGTACGGCGCGGACATCGTGATGCATTCCACCACCAAGTATATGGACGGTCACGCCACGGTCGTGGGCGGCGTCATCGTGGACAGCGGCAACTTCGACTGGGCGGCATCCGGTAAGTATCCGGAGCTGACCGAGCCGGACGAATCGTACCACGGTGTGGTGTATACCGAGCAGTTCGGCAAGGCGGCGTACATCACCAAGGCGCGCGTACAGCTGATGCGCGATCTGGGCTCCACCCCGCAGCCGCTCGCCATGTTCATTTTGAACATCGGTCTGGAATCGCTCGCACTGCGTATGGAGCGCCACTGTGCGAACGCGCAGGCGGTTGCCGAGTATCTTGAGAAGCACGAAAAGGTCGGTTGGGTCAATTATCCCGGCCTCGAATCCTCCGATCAGCACGCGCTTGCGCAGAAATATCTGCCGAAGGGCTGCTGCGGCGTGATCTCGTTCGGTGTCAAGGGCGGCCGTGAGGCGGCGGTCAGATTTATGGATTCCTTAAAGCTCGCGGCGGTCGTCGTACACGTGGCGGATGCCCGCACCTCGGTACTGCATCCCGCCTCCACCACCCACCGTCAGCTCACCGACGAGCAGTTGGTCGCCACCGGTATCACGCCGGATATGGTGCGTCTGTCAGTCGGTATTGAGAATATCGACGATATTCTGACCGATTTAGAACAAGCGTTAGCAAAAATCTAAAGGAGGGCACCCTCATGCCCATTAAGATCCCGAATCAGTTGCCGGCGACTCAGACGCTGACCGACGAAAATATTTTCGTTATCACCGAGACCCGCGCGCTGACACAGGATATTCGTCCCTTGAAGATCCTGCTTTTAAACCTAATGCCGAAAAAGATCGTCACCGAAACGCAGATGGCGCGTCTGCTCGGCAACACGCCGTTGCAGGTGGAGCTGGAGCTCATCCACACCCGCACGCATCATTCCCGCAACACGCCGGAAGATCATATGCTGATGTTTTACAAGACCTTTGACGACGTCAAGGACAAAAAGTACGACGGCATGATCATCACCGGCGCACCGGTGGAGCATCTCCCCTTTGAAGAGGTAGAATACTGGGACGAGCTGTGCACCGTTATGGAATGGAGCAAAACGCACGTCACCAGTACCCTGCACATCTGCTGGGGCGCACAGGCGGGGCTTTACTATCATTACGGCATCGGCAAACAGCCGCTCGACAAAAAACTGTTCGGCATCTTCCCGCACACGGTGGAGCACAAGCGGTCGATCCTGTTCCGCGGCTTTGACGAGGTATTCAACGTCCCGCAATCGCGGCACACCACTGTTGACCGCGCGGATATCGAGGCGGTGTCGGCGCTTAAGATCCTCGCGTCCTCCGAGCAGGCGGGTGTGTATGCCGTTGCTACCAAGCACGGACGGCAGATCTTTATCACCGGCCACTCGGAATACGATGCGACCACCTTGAAGGAGGAGTACGAACGCGACAAGGCGGCGGGTCTGCCGATCGAGATCCCGTACAATTATTTTCCGAACGACGACCCTACCCGCACTCCGCCTGTCACGTGGCGCGGTCACGCGAATCTGCTGTTCTCCAACTGGCTCAACTATTTCGTGTATCAAACCACCCCGTACGATATCGAAAAGATCAAGTAACAAGGATCCCCCCGCATAGCGAGACTTTCCTATGGGCAGTCTCGCTATGCGGGGGGATCATGGTTTAAGTCGGCGCACCGCCACGGTCACCGCAAGCACCTGCTTGGCGCCGTAGATCTTCAGCATTTTGGCACACTCGTGCAGGGTAGCGCCCGTCGTCATCACGTCATCGACGAGCAACAACGTCTTGCCGCGTACCGTTTGGTCGATCACCTCAAACACGCCCAGCACGTTGCCGGATCTGTCGTGAAGATCCTTCTCCTTTTGCGGCGGCGTTTCGTACAGCTTTACAAGCGTCGTACGCACCGGCAATCCCAGTCGTTTCCCGAGTGCCTGGGCGAGCAGCTGTCCTTGGTTGTATTCGCGGGCGCGCAGGCCGCGCGCCGTCATCGGCACGTAGGTCAGACTGTCGATCGGCTTGTTCCCGTACTCGCGCAACACCACCGTTTGCATCCGCTCGGCAAAGTAATCCACGGCGTCGGGATCGTCACAGCGCTTAAGGCGAAGAATACCGTCACGCACAGCCGACTCGTAATAAAACGGTGCCGCCACCTTATCAAATGCCAGACGATGCTTTTGGCAGCCGCATTGCTTCTTGTTTTGCCCGCAATGCGGACACAGCGGCGGCTCGATAACGGATATCTGCTTCACGCAAGCCGCGCAGCAGACGTGTACCGGTGGGATCACCGTGTCACAAAACACGCACCGCTTCGGCAACAGGATCGCAAGGACGCGACGCCGTATCCGTTCCCATGCGATCACGAAAAGAACCTTCCCGCCTGCTCCAGAAAATAGGTAAGGCCCGTATACCGTAGAGTCTTGCGGTGGTTGTTCACCATCGTTCGCACCGTTTCGCGATCGCCGACGGCTACCAGCAGCGTTTTCGCACGCGTGACCGCGGTATACAGCAGGTTGCGGTAGCATAAGAGCTGCGGCACGTGACACACCGGCAACACCACCGTATCAAACTCACTGCCCTGACTTTTATGTACCGTGATGGCATACGCCAGCTCCAGCTCTTTCGCCTGCTCGTACGTGTACAGTGCCACGCGGTCGTCGTAGCGGACCTTCAGCACTTGTTCACGCGGGGAGATCTCCTCCAAGATCCCGATGTCACCGTTAAAGACACCGGTTCCCATCTCGCCGCTGTCCCGCGTCCAGCCGATGTCGTAATCGTTTTTAATATGCATGACCTTGTCGCCCTCACGCAGCAGGACTGACTCGCCGTTCCACTCGCGTTTGCTCTCACTGCAGGGGTTAAGCACCTCTTGCAACCGCTCGTTGAGCTTGACCGTGCCGAGCGGGCCTTTGCGACCGGGACACAGCACCTGAATCCCGTCGAACACACTGGTGCCGTAACCGGCGGGCAGACGTCTGGCACACAGATCCACCACCGTATTGACGGCATCGTCGGGTATGAATTCCTCCAAAAAGAAGCAGTCGCCTTGCTTTTTACTAAACTTCGGCATATCGCCCGATACGATGCGGTGCGCGTTAGCCACGATATCGCTCGTCAGCGCCTGGCGAAATACCTGTGTCAGCTTGACCACCGGCAACGCGCCGCTGTCGATGAGATCGTGCAGCACACTGCCCGCCCCCACCGCGGGGAGCTGATCGGTATCCCCGACCAGAATCAGCCGACACGCGGGCTTGAGCGCGCGCAGCAGGCTTTCAAACAACAGCGTGTCCACCATCGACACCTCGTCGACGATCAGCGCATCCGCCTCCAGCGGATTTTTCTCGTTGCGGTCAAACACGGGAGTGTCGCACTCGTCCCATTTGACCTCTAACAAGCGGTGAACGGTGCGCGCCTCACAGCCTGTCAGCTCGGTCATGCGTTTTGCCGCGCGTCCCGTCGGCGCGGCGATCTCCACCCGCTCGCCGAGCCCCTCCAGCAGCGCAATGATGGCGCGCAGAGTGGTCGTCTTACCGGTACCCGGACCGCCGGTGAGGATCAGCACGCCCTTTTCCACCGCCGCCAATATCGCGTCCTTTTGCTGCTGTTGATAGGTGATGCCGTTTTGGCGTTCCATCGTTTCCAGATTGCGGCGGATCTTCTCGTTTATCTCGGTGTGGAATCCCGTCATCAACCGAATCCGCGAGGCGGCGTATTTTTCCGCTTGATGCAAGGCGGGCAGAAACACAAAGACCTGCTCCCCGATCTGCTCGGTGCGCACCGTGAACTGCGTGACCATATCCTGCAGCGTTTCGCCGGTTTTGATCGCGTCGATGCCGAGCATCTGTGCCGTGGCGGCGATCAGCTTGTCCGACGGCAGGCAGGTGTGTCCGTTTTGCAGGTTGTGCCGCAATACGTGTAACAGCCCCGCCTCGATGCGGCGGGGATCGTCCGGCAGGCGATCCATGCCCATACAGATGGTATCCGCCCGCTCAAATGAAATGTATAATCCCGCCGAGCACAGCAGGTACGGGTTGGAGCGGACGGTGTCCACCGTCGCCGCTCCCCAACGCTTCCAGCAGCGCAACGCCTCGCTCTGGGTCAGTCCGTACCCCGCGAACGCGAGAATAACCTCACGCAGACCGAACTGCTCGCGGTATTCCTTGGCGATCTTCTGCGCCTTCGCCGCCGTGATGCCGCGCACCTCGCACAGCCGCTCCGGCTCCTCCTCCATCACGCGCAGGGTATCCTCACCGAACTGCGCCACCAGCGCAGACGCCGTCACCGGCCCGATCCCCTTGATCGCACCCGACGCTAAATACCGAAACACCGCGTCACGGTCGGTCGGCAGCTCGTGTTCACAGGTGTGCGCGCGAAACTGACGGCCGAACTTGGGATGCTCCACCCATTCGCCCGTCAGCTTTAACCGTTCACCCGCCTGCGTGGCCGGCAGAACGCCCACCACCTTGTGGAATTCGTCCTCCGCCGCAAGCTCCAGCACCGTCCAACCGTTTTCCTCGTTGCGGAAGACCACGCGCTCCACGGTGCCGCATAATACCTGCTCCGTTTGCTCCATGTTTTACCCTCTTGCCGAACATACATTCTTTTTCCATTATAGCGTATTGTTCGGCACTTGTAAAGCGGTTTCAACCATCTTTTACGGTGCAAACTTGAAGTCCCAACTCCTCGCATAAGCGTTGCAACTGTTCGTTCTCGTCGGGCAGTACAACCGTCGGGGTAAACCCACCCGCCGGGCGCAGTCGCACCCATGCGGCGAAGCGGCGAATACGGTATTCGGCATCCTCACCCGTCACCGACAGGACGATCGACTCTCCCTCCCCCGCGAACACCAACCGCCAGCACAGCCGCGCGATCAAGTCTGCCGCGCCGTACAGCGCGAGCAACAGTCCGATCACCGCTCCGATACTTTCCCACATATCCGCCGCCCCCTTTATGCCATTGTAGGCGAGGGACAGGCGGTTGGTTACAACAATTCCGAAAGCGGTGCGAACCGATACCCCATCGACTCCCATTTGGTGAGCAGTTCGTCTAAGATCCGGGCGTTGGTCGCGGAGGTGCTGTGAAGCAGCACGATCGCACCCGGATGCACCCGTGTCGTCAGCTTTTCGAGCGCCTGCTCGCGGGTGGGTTGGCGGTCGACGTACCAATCCACGTACGCCAAGCTCCAAAAGAAGGTGTGGTAGCCCATCTCCCGTGCCATTTTCAGGTTGGCTTCGCTGTAATTTCCTTGCGGCGGACGGTACAGCTTTAGCATATCACTGCCGATCAGCGTGCGGTAGGCATCCTCCAGATCGGTGAGCTCTTTCTCGAACGCCGCACGGTCGGCGATCTTGGACATATCGGGGTGCGTCGCCGTGTGGTTGCCGACGGTATGCCCCTCCTCCACCATGCGTTTGACAAGCTCCGGTGCGGTGTCGATATAATTTTTAACGAGAAAAAAGGTCGCTTTGGCGTTATGCTTTGCGAGCGCGTCCAAGATCGGTGCCGTGTTGCCGTTTTCAAAGCCCGCGTCGAAGGTCAGATACAGCGTTTTGCCGTTCACCGTCGAGGTCTCCCCGACGTAGTGCGCGTCAAACTGCTTGAGATACGCCGCATCCGCGTTGCCGACGGGCGTCTGCCCCTCCGCTTGAAAGCTTAAGCCCCAGCTCGTCACCGTGCCCGCGGCGGTCTGCCGCACGGCGGCGTATTCCGTGATTGCAAGCGGGGACACGATCAGCACCGCCAGACAGGCAAGTGCTGTGAGGATCCACCGTTTTTTTAAGATGAACATATTTTCACGCTCCCCTATCACTGTATGACGGGCGAGGTGGGAATATGAAAAAAGCAGGAGCGAACGCTCCTGCTTATCAGAACAGATATCCCACCGCGATGCCGAGGATCGCCGACAAAACGATGATGAGGATCGGATGCACTTTTTTGAGCGCCAGTATCAAGGCGAGGACGAAGATCACTGCCGCACTGATGAATTCCACCGTGGCGAAGATCTCCCACGAGAAGCCGGCGGGGAAAAACACCGTGGCGCCGGTGGAGATCACCGCCGAGCCGATCAGACCGATAACGGCGGGCTTGAGTCCCGTCATACAGCCCGCAACGATGCGGCTGTTTTTGAATTTTTCAAAGAATTTCGCGACCAGCAGAATGATGATGAACGACGGCAGCACCACGCCGAGGGTGGCGCAGAACGCGCCGAACAGATTGCCCCACAGGCCGTACTGACCGCCCATCGCCTGCCCCACGTAGGTCGCCATATTGATGGCGAAGGGGCCGGGGGTGCTCTCGCTCACGGCAATGAAGTTGAGGATGGTCTCGTTGGTCATCCAGCCGAGCGACACGACCTCCTTTTGAATCAGCGGCAACATCGCGTAGCCGCCGCCGAAGGTAAACGCGCCGATCTTGAAAAAGGTTAAAAACAAATACAAAAAGATCATTTCGCGCACCTCTTTTCCGCGATCAGCGAGGTGACAAGCCCGAACACGGCACAGCCGATGATAACGAGCAGGACGTTCACGTCAAACACCGCCACGCAAATGAACGCCGCCGCCATCACGATATAGGAAGCGAGACCTTTCGGGCATTTCTTGTACATATTGATGAGGGCTTTGAGGATCAGCGCCAGCACGCCCGCGCGGATGCCGTTGAAGGCGTATTGCACGGCTTTGAGCGCTTCAAACTGCTCCAACACGAACGACACCAGTAAAATGATGACGAACGACGGCAGTACCACGCCGAGGGTACAGCAAAAGGCACCGAAAAAGCCCGCCACCTTATACCCGACGAAGGTCGCCGAGTTGATGGCGATCGGGCCGGGGGTGGATTCTGCAATGGCGATGATGTCTAAAATATCCTCGTCGCTGAGCCATTTATTCTTTTCCACGACCTCGCGCTGGATCAGCGGGATCATCGCATAACCGCCGCCGAACGTAAACGCGCCGATCTTTAAGAAGGTCAAAAACAATTTCCAAATCATGACATCACGCTCCGTTTCGTATTCTATCATCTTGTTGCAAAAAAATCAATAAAATACTGGTACTATCAAAAAGAGTATGGTACAATATAACGGAGGTGATACGATGAAGATCACGTTAAATCCCGACAAAGAGGTCGTCGCGGCGATCAAGGAGGGGCTGAAACAGACCGGCGGGTATTGTCCCTGCCGCCTACAGCGAACCGAGGAAAACAAATGTGTCTGTAAGGAATTCCGTGAGCAGATGAAGGACCCCGATTTTGAGGGGTTCTGTCACTGTATGTTATATTATAAGGAGAAATGATAATGGAGCTCGTATTAACAAGTGCCAATTTTGAAAGCGAAGTGTTGCAATCGGACATCCCCGTACTGGTGGATTTTTGGGCAACGTGGTGCGGCCCCTGCCGCATGATCGCACCCGCCGTGGAGGCGATCGCAAACGAACGCGAGGGCAGCGTGAAGGTCGGCAAGGTGAACGTGGACGAGGAGGGCGCGCTCGCGATGCAGTTCGGCATCCAGAGCATTCCCACGCTGCTGCTTTTCAAGGACGGCAAACTTGTGGACAGCGCCATCGGCTACCGCACCAAGGAGCAGCTGGATGCTTGGTTGGATCAATAAAGGAAGAGGATGTTGAAGATGTCGGAATTTTACGAAATGACCATTGCGGGTGTGCCCTGCAAATTGGAAAAATTCGCCGTGAGCGATACGCTCGATATTGCCGCCTTTATCTGCTTTGACAGCGTGGAGGTGACGGTGGCGGGTTGTGCCGCTTTGCTCAAACGCGTCCCCGAATTTGACGTAATTTTAACCCCCGAAGCGAAAAGTATTCCGATCGCGTACGAGCTGGCGCGCCAGTCCGGCAAGCCGTACGTCATCGCGCGCAAGGGTGTCAAGGTGTATATGCGCAACCCCTTAGACATCGTGGTCACCTCGATCACCACGCAGCACGAACAGCATCTGTATCTGGGCGAGAGTGAAGTGAACAGGCTGCGCGGCAAGCGCGTACTGATCGTGGACGACGTCATCAGCACGGGCGAATCGCTCGTCGCGGTGCGCGAGCTTGTCAGACAGGCGGGCGGCATCGAAGCCGCCGCGTGCGCGTTCCTCGCCGAGGGCGACGCCGCCGACCGCACCGACATTATTTTCCTTGAAAAGCTCCCTTTATTTTTCAAGTGACAGATTGACATTTTGCCGAAATTACGGTACAATACATACAGTCTTTTACACGACTGACGGATAACGCAGGCTACTGCGGTGGAGTGTAAAAGGATATGGCCGACCGTCTGGGCAAATTCAGTGTCAACTGGATTTGCCTTTTTATTGGTGTACCAATAAAACCCCCAGTTTTACCGGGGGGGAGAAAGATGACTTTCGTAAACGCAAGCCTCCTCTTGTCAGGGGAGGTGGCTTTTGCATAGCAAAAGACGGAGGGGTAGTCGTCGTTTTTCTCTCCCTCAGTCTCGCTTCGCTCGCCAGCTCCCTCATCAGAGGGAGCCGCTCAGAATACGTGGTGCCCGTTTACGGGCGGCAGGGCATGTAATGTGATGATAAAGTTCAGTGCCCCTTTCAGGGGCTAAGCCTGTAGTTGCCCCTTCTAGGGGCTGTGCATACCACCGGTTTACTGGTGGTTATGATTTGGAGGAATGAGAAATGACGCATCAAAACTGGAACGGGTTCGCGCCCGGCGCGTGGCAGGACGAGATCAACGTGCGCGATTTTATTCAGCGCAACTATACCGAATATACCGGCGACGAGGCGTTTTTAACCGATGCCACGCCCCGCACCAAAGCACTGATGGAGCGCTTGGAGGCACTTCTCAAATTAGAACGTCAGCTCGGCGGTGTGCTGGATATCGACGTGGATACGGTGTCGTCGCTGACGAGCTATTCCCCGGGCTATCTTGACCGCGAAAACGAGATCATCGTCGGTCTGCAGACCAACCGTCCTTTAAAGCGCGGTGTCAATCCGTTCGGCGGTATGCGCATGGTGCGCAACGCGTGCGAGGCGTACGGCTACAAGCTCAGCCGCAAGGTGGAGGAAGAATTTATGTACCGCACCACGCATAACGACGGTGTGTTCCGCGCGTATACCGACGAGATGCGCGCCGCGCGCAAATGCCACGTCATCACTGGTCTTCCGGATGCGTACGGCAGAGGTCGTATCATCGGCGATTATCGCCGTGTGGCACTGTACGGCGTAGACCGCCTGATCGAAGAGAAACGGCGGGACAAGCACGCACTGGAGGAAACGTATTTTGATACCTTCCAGACCCGCCAGAGCGAGGAGCTGTACAAGCAGATCACCTTTTTGGGGTATTTGAAAGAAATGGCCGCCATGTACGGCTTTGACATCAGCGAGCCCGCATCCAATGCCCGCGAGGCGATCCAGTGGACGTATTTCGGCTACCTTGCCGCGATCAAGGAGCAAAACGGCGCCGCGATGTCGCTCGGCCGCGTGAGCACGTTCTTTGATATTTACATTCAGCGCGATCTCGAAAACGGCACTCTCACCGAGGAGGGCGCGCAGGAGCTGATGGACGATTTCGTGATGAAGCTGCGCATGGCGCGGCATCTGCGCACCCCCGAATACAACGAGCTGTTCGGCGGCGATCCGATGTGGATCACCGAGGCGCTCGGCGGTGTCGGCGAGGACGGTCGTTCGCTGGTCACCAAAAACACCTTCCGTATGCTGCACACGCTGTACACGCTCGGCTCGGCACCCGAACCCAATCTGACGGTGCTGTGGTCGAAAGCGTTGCCCGCGCCGTTTAAGCGCTACTGCGCGAAGGTATCCAAGGATACCGATTCCATTCAGTACGAAAGCGACGACCTGATGCGCCCGCTCTACGGTGACGATTACGCCATCGCCTGCTGCGTATCGGCGATGAAGCTCGGCAAACAGATGCAGTTCTTCGGTGCGCGGTGTAACTTGGCAAAGCTGTTGCTCATCGCCATCAACGGCGGCTACGATACCACCTCCGGTATGAAGATCGGCCCGCAGATGCCGGTGCTGGAGTCGCTCGATTACGAGACCGTGATGGAGCGGTACAAGATCTATACCACCTGGCTTGCAAAGCTCTACGTCAACACGATGAACATCATCCATTACATGCACGACAAGTACGCCTACGAAAAGATCCAAATGGCGCTTCACGATACCGACGTGCATCGGTTTATGGCGTTCGGTATTGCGGGACTGTCGGTGGTGACCGACTCGTTCAGTGCCATCAAGCATACCACCGTCACCCCCATCAAGAACGAAGACGGGTATATCGTGAACTTTGAACGCGCGGGCGATTTCCCGAAATTCGGTAACGACGACGACCGCGTGGACAGCATCGCGCAGGAGCTGACGCACGATTTCATCCTCAAATTGCGCCACGCCAAGACCTACCGCGAAGCGGAACACACCCTGTCGGTGCTGACCA
>CAZBAO010000004.1:0-45695 GCA_964490085.1 uncultured Eubacteriales bacterium
GTTCTCCACGTTGATCTCTTTGGAAAACGCCTGTGCGTACGGCAGCTCGCTGTACTGCTCTTCCTCGTACCCGACGGAGAAGGTCTTGACCGCGGATGCGACCTTGGACACCTCGCGCACGACGTAGCTGGAATCCACGCCGCTGGACAAAAAACAGCCAACCTCTACGTCGCTGATCTGATGCACCGCCACCGATTCCACAAACTCGTCGGTAATGCGCTGCTCCCATTCCTCTGCCGACAGGGTATTGTCCGCCTTGAAACAGTCTGCAACGTCGTAGTATTTATGGATGGACAATTTTCCGTCCTGCCACTCGAAATACTCGCCGTTGAGCAGCTTGTACACATTTTTGAAAAACGTTTCCCGCATCGGCAGATACTCATAGCACATCCAATCGGGAAGCTTGCTTTCGTCCAGCTCCTTAACAAAATCGGGATGCGATAAAAACGACTTGATCTCCGATCCGAAGAAGAAATCCGTACCGCGCCGGTAGTAATAGAACGGTTTGATGCCGAAAATATCTCTGGCACCGAACAGCTTTTTCCGAGCGCTGTCCCACACCACGAACGCGAACATCCCGCGCAGACGATCGAGCAACCTAGCGCCCCATTCCTCGTACCCGTGCAACAGCACCTCGGAATCCGTCTGCGTTTTGAACGCGTGCCCCGCGACGATCAGCTCCTCGCGCAGCTCACGGTAGTTGTAGATCTCACCGTTAAACACGAGCACCTTCGTACCGTCCTCGTTCCGGATCGGCTGACTGCCGCCCTCTAAGTCGATAATGGACAACCGCCGAAAACCGAGCGCCATATCGTCGTCGATATAGTAATCCGCTTGATCGGGACCGCGATGGACGATGCGATCCGCCATCGCTTGAATGACCGCGCGGCGGTCGCCGCCGTAGCCGTTAACAAAATATCCGGCAAAGCCGCACATGGTCCTTCCTCCTTAGTCGCGTAATCCTTTGTTCCCGAAATACCGTGTGTATTTCTTGAAATAGCTTGCCTGATTTTTCTGAAAATACAACCACCGCTTAAAATTGCGGTCTTTTTTATAATACAGCGATTTGCATAACTTTCCGCGACGGATCAGATCCCGTGCCTTTTGCTTTAATTCCGGATCGCTGACGTATTCAAAGATCAGCGCTTTCGGGATAATGGTCCACAGTGTTTCACCGTTGGCAACGGCACATTCCGCCGGCTGGTCCAGCAACACGTCGTCCACAAGGTAGCGCGCCAAATTATATCCCTGCGCCGTCACGTAGAAGCTGCTGCGTCCCTGGCGCGGATTCATCTCAAACAGCTTATACCGTCCGTCACGGCTGTCGAATTTAAAATCGAAATTAGCAAAGCCTTTGTAGCCGATATCCTCTAAAAAAGCCTTCATCTGCCGTGCGAGCTGCCGATCCTCGGTCGGGATGATGGCGGCATAGCTACCGATTCCCTCCGGTGAATGCTCCTCCAGCAGAGCTTGTCCCAGCGCGATCAGCCGCACCTTACCATCCTTACTGCAATAGCAGTTCATCACCCGCATGTGGCTGTCGTCGCCCGGGATGTACTCTTGAATGATCAGATGATCCTGATAGGTAGACCCGTAGATCGCCGCCAAGATCGCGTCAAACTCGTCACGGCTTTCCGCCACAAACACCTTTTTCTTGTGCGGGAAATGACAATTCCAGTATGCCACACTGTTGGACGGTTTAATAATCACCGGAAACGCAAACGGCAGTTCCACGTTCCGGTAAGTATTCACCGTCACCGTGACGGTCTTCGGAAACGCAAAGCCGTATTGCTCGCACAAGGCGTAAAAGGTCTCTTTCGTGCTCAGCTGCGTCAACAGCTGTTCGTCAACACAGGTGAATTTATAATACTCACGCAGGGCGTCTTGGTTGCGCGAAAGCAGTTTGATGTAATTGTCCCCACACGGCACGAGCAACAGCTCAACGTCCTTCGGATACCGCGCCGAAAAGTCGATAAGTGTCTTGCAGAACACCTCATCCTCCTCGATGTGCGGCTCCACGATCTCCACCGTCACAATGCGACTGTTGGAGGTTGCGCCGAGGCGCCCCTTGCCGATCGCGACGGAGCAAATGCCGTACGCTTCATGGAAAGAGCGCGCCATACCGTATACGTTAACGTCACTACCAAGTAAGACCGGAACAAAGCTATGCTGTGCCATTCAAAACACCCTCTTTGCTGTTTGCGGATTATGAGCCCGTCGAATAGTTCGGCGCTTCCTTAGTGATAGAGATATCGTGCGGATGGCTCTCACGCAAGCCCGCACCGGTGATACGAATAAACTGACCCTTTTCCTGTAGCTCGGAAATGGTGTGACAGCCGCAATAGCCCATACCGGCACGCAGACCGCCCATCAGCTGATACACCGTGTCGGAAAGCGGCCCCTTATACGGCACGCGACCCTCGACACCTTCGGGAACGAGCTTTTTGTTGTTTTCTTGGAAATACCGATCGCTGCTGCCCTTCGCCATAGCGCCCAAACTGCCCATGCCGCGATACACTTTAAACTGACGACCTTGATAGAGCTCCGTTTCACCGGGCGACTCCTCGCAGCCCGCAACCAGCGAGCCGACCATCATCACGTTTGCACCAGCGGCGATCGCTTTAACGAGATCGCCGGAATATTTAAGTCCGCCGTCTGCAATGACCGGAATACCGTATTTCGCCGCGGCACACGCGACATCGTACACCGCCGTGATCTGCGGCACACCGATACCGGCAACCACGCGGGTGGTACAGATGGAACCGGGACCGATACCGACCTTGACCGCATCCGCTCCCGCGTCGATCATCGCTTCTGCCGCCGCGGCAGTGGCAATGTTACCGGCGATGAGTGATACCTGCGGGAACGCCGCCTTAACCTTCTTGATGCAATTCAGAATGTTGTGGCTGTGACCGTGTGCGGAATCCAACACCAGCACGTCGACCTGCGCCTTGACCAGCTCCGCCGCGCGTTCCAACACGTTCGCGGTGGTGCCGATCGCCGCCGCGCACAACAAACGACCTGCCGCGTCACGCGCGGAATTCGGATATTTGACCGCCTTTTCAATATCCTTAATCGTAACAAGACCTTTAAGCATACCCTTATCGTCCACGATGGGCAGCTTCTCAATACGGTGCTGACGCAGGATCTCCTGTGCCTGCTCCATGGTCGTGCCGACCGGCGCGGTCACCAGGTTATCCTTGGTCATGACGTCCTCAATGCGCTGTGAGAAATCGGTCAAAAACCGCATGTCGCGGTTGGTGAGAATACCCACGAGCTTGCCGTCGCGGCAGATCGGCACACCGGAAATACGGTATTTGCCCATCAGCTCATTGGCATCCTCTACCAAATGATCGGGAGAGAGAAAGAAAGGGTTGACAATAACGCCGTTTTCGGAACGCTTAACGCGATCCACCTGATCGGCCTGCGCTTCAATATCCATATTCTTATGGATAACACCGATACCGCCCTCACGTGCGATCGCGATCGCCATACGCGCCTCGGTGACCGTATCCATTGCCGCGGTCATCAGCGGAGTGTTGAGCGTGATCGTCTTGGTCAGCTTGGTGGTCAGCTTGACGTCCGCGGGCAGCACGTCCGATTCTGCAGGAATGAGCAGCACGTCGTCAAAGGTCAGACCTTCCTTCAAAAATTTTTCGCCGGCATTCAGATTTACCATGATTCTCTCTCCTTTTTTATTCGTCGTCACTGAGCTTGAGCACCGCCATAAACGCTTCCTGCGGCACCTCAACACTGCCCAACTGACGCATACGCTTCTTACCTTCCTTTTGCTTCTCCAGCAGCTTCTTCTTACGGGTGATATCACCGCCGTAGCACTTTGCGAGCACATCCTTGCGCATGGCACGCACGGTTTCACGGGCAATGATCTTCCCGCCGATCGCCGCCTGGATCGGCACTTCAAACAACTGGCGCGGAATGTTGTCCCGCAGCTTTTCGCACAACCGTCTGCCTCTGGCATACGCGTTGCCGGCAAACACGATGAAGGACAAGGCGTCCACCACGTCGCCGTTGAGCAGGATATCCAGCTTGACGAGCTCGGATTTACGATAGCCCTTTAACTCGTAGTCAAAGCTGGCGTATCCCTTCGTGCGGGACTTGAGTGCGTCAAAGAAATCGTATACGATCTCGTTGAGAGGCAGCTCATAATGAATATCCACGCGCGTCTGATCCAGATATTTCATATCGTGGAAAATACCGCGCCGTTGTTGACAAAGCTCCATAATGTTGCCGACGTACTCGGTGGGCGACAAGATATGCGCCTCCGCGATCGGCTCCTCCGCAAACGCAATGTTCGCGGGATCGGGATAGTTGGTGGGGTTATCGATATGCTCCACCGTTCCGTCCGTGCGGGTAATGTGATAAATTACGCTGGGAGCGGTGGTGATGAGATCCAGATCGTATTCACGCTCCAAACGCTCTTGAATGATCTCCATGTGCAAGAGCCCCAAAAAGCCGCAACGGAAACCGAAACCGAGCGCCACCGACGTCTCCGGCTCAAAGGTAAGCGACGCATCGTTGAGCTGTAACCGTTCCAGCGCTTCACGCAGATCCTGATAATGGGCACCGTCCGCCGGAAACACGCCGCAGAACACCATGGGATTGACCTTGCGGTAACCGGGAAGCGGCTCCGGTGCAGGGTGATCTGCCAACGTCACGGTATCACCGACGCGCGCATCGTGCACCGTCTTGATGGAGGCCGCGATATAGCCGACCTGTCCCGCGTGCAGCGAACCGCACGGCTCCAGTGAACCGGCACGCATGATGCCGACCTCCACCACGTCGAAGGTGGCACCGGTCGCCATCATGCGGATGGTATCCCCCACTTTAACCGTGCCATCTTTTACACGGATATACACGATAACGCCTTTATAGCTATCGTAATAACTGTCAAAGATCAAGGCCTGCAAGGGTGTATCGTCCTCACCCGTCGGTGCAGGGATCTTTTCGACGATCGCCTCTAACACGTCTTCAATGTTCGTGCCCATCTTCGCGGAAATGAGCGGCGCCTCGGAGGCGTCAATACCGATAATATCCTCGATCTCGGCACGAACCTCCTCCGGCCGCGCCGATGGTAGATCGATCTTGTTGATCACCGGCACGATCTCCAGACCATGCTCCACCGCCAGATATGTATTTGCCAAGGTCTGCGCCTCAATGCCCTGCGACGCATCCACGATCAGGATCGCGCCCTCACAGGCGGCGAGCGAGCGGGATACCTCGTAGTTAAAGTCCACGTGACCCGGCGTATCGATCAAATTGAAAATATAGGTCTGCCCATCCTTGGCGTCGTACGACACGGTCACCGCGTGCGCCTTGATGGTAATGCCGCGCTCACGTTCCAGATCCATGCTGTCGAGCAGTTGGTTTTCCATATCGCGCAATGCCACCGCGCGCGTTTTCTCCAGAATACGGTCGGCCAGCGTGGACTTGCCGTGGTCAATATGCGCGATGATGCAAAAATTGCGGATGTGTTCACGCGAAACCGCCATGTTCCGTTCACCTCACTTACAAAGCTGTGCCGTCGGTGCGCCGCGGTACACCGTCTTCCCCGATCACGATATCCTCGATATCCGAGTGCGTGTACTTGCGGATATCCCGCATCCGAAACTGATCGCCGGATGTCGTAAAGGTGATCGCGATGCCGTGCCGCTTGGCACGGCCTGTCCGCCCGATGCGGTGCAGGTAATATTCGTTCTCGTCCGGAATATCGTAATTGAAGACCGCTTCCACGTCGTCCACGTCGATGCCGCGGGCAGCCACGTCGGTCGCCGCCAAGATCTCAAATTTACCCTTGCGGAAGCCCTCCATCACGCGATTGCGCTGCCCTTGCGGAATATCGCCATGCAGGCAATCCACCGACAGGCCGCGCTTTTGCAGCTGCTTGTTCAACCAAGCAACCGTGCTTTTGCGGTTGCAAAAGATCATCGCACGATGCAGGTCTAAATGCTTCACGACCGCTTCAATCGCGTCAATGCGCTCACTTTCGGCCGCCTCGATCGCGTACTGCGTGATCTGCGGACGGGCATCACCCTCCGCCTCCACGGTGATCTCCACGGCATCGCGCTGATACTCCCACGCCACGTTCATGACCTCGCGTGAAATGGTCGCGCTGAACAGCACCACCTGCGTATCCCCCGGCGTGGCGTTGATGATCTTGCGCACGTCGCGGATAAAACCCATCTTGAGCATCTCGTCCGCTTCGTCCAACACCACCGTGTACACGTTACCCAGCCACACCGTACCTCGGTTGATATGATCGAGCAACCGCCCCGGCGTTGCCACCACAACGGTCGGCTTTTTCTTCAAAGCCGTGATCTGCCGATTGATCGGCTGACCGCCGTACAACGCGACGATACGGATCTCAGGCATAAACATCGCCAGCTGCTGCAGATCGTCGGTGATCTGTATGCAAAGCTCTCTGGTCGGGCACACTACCACTGCCTGAACGTCCTTACAATCAGGACGGTAACACTCTAAAAGCGGAATACCGAACGAGCAGGTCTTACCCGTACCGGTGGGAGCCTTGGCAATGACGTCACGCCCCTCCAGCATCGGCAGGATCGCCTGCTGCTGGATCGGTGTGGGTTCCGAGAATCCCATCTTTGCCAACGCCTGCATCAATTCGGGACGCAGCTCGAATTCTTCAAAACCCCTTGCCTGTGCCATGACCGCCAAAACCTCCACTGATAGATATCACCTGTGTATATTTGGATTAGTATAGCACAAAAATCTCTGCAGAGCAAGTAAAAACTTCAAAAACACCACATTAACTGGTGTAATTATCAAGCAGTGATGCCAGCATTTCCTCACTCTCGATCACGATCCCCTCGCGCAGGCGCTCTTGTTCTTCCGTCGGCAAGGCGGCAACCGTCACATCGTACACCTCGGCGGGCTCGGTGTCATCCCCCTTGAACAACGCCAGCCGTCCATCCCACTCGCGCAGTATCTGTCGGGCGGGCTGTTCTACCGGCAATATCTCCAATACCGGTTCCTCCGGCAACAGTACGCTCACCCACGCGGCAACACCGATCAGCAAGACGCACGCGATCAGCACCGGCAACAGCCGTCGCCGTTCCTCGGCACGCATTTCCTTACGCATATAGCATCTCCTCCCGCTTTGTAGTGTGAGACAGATCATGTGCCGCTATGCAATGTTTACAATTTTGATATTTGACAATTTCGCGTATGTGCTATAATATAGTAGGTGTTTTAAAGAACGCCTTTCCCACGCGCACCGCGCGTGATAGATCCCAACAAGGAGGAAGTCACCTATGGCATTCCGTAAACCGGCGTGGCTGGATCGTGTGTCGGCAGTGCTGTCTACGAAAAAAAGTCGGAGCATCCTGACTTTAGTGGGCAAGTCCCTGCTGACCGTCGGTCTGGTGATCGTGCTCACCGGCTGTATCGTCGCCTGTGTGCTGACCGTATATGTTGCCACCAACTTCACCGGCCAGTCCAATCTGCCGGATATTGATTCGATCAACGAAAACCAAACGAGTATCGTCATGACGCTCAACGAAACGACCGGCCAATATGAGGAATTCCAGCGGCTAAGCGGTATCAAACGCATCTGGACGCCGCTCAGCGAAATGCCGGTCAATATGCAAAATGCGATCATCGCGATCGAGGATGAGCGCTTTAACGAGCACTTCGGTGTTGACTGGAAGCGTACCATCTCCGCTTTCGCCAATCTGATCTTGCATTTCAACTCCACGGAATACGGCGGATCGACCCTGACGCAACAGCTCATCAAGGTCATGACCGGTGACAACGACCACTCGATCCAACGTAAGGTCACGGAGATCCTGGCCGCGGTGGAAATGGAAAAATACTATTCCAAGGACGAGATCCTGCAGGCATACCTCAATATGATGCCGCTTTCCAGCAACGTCACGGGTATAGGCGCAGGCGCCAACTACTTCTTTGGCGTGGACGCCAGCGAGCTGACGCTCGCGCAGTGTGCGGCGCTCGCCGCCATGACCAACAATCCGGTCAAATACAATCCCTATCGCTATCCCGAAAACCTGCGTTCGCGTCAGCGGCTGGTGCTGTACAAAATGTACGAGCTGGATTTCATCACGGCGGACGAGTATCAGCAGGCGCTCGGTGAGGAGCTGTATTTCAAGAGCAGCGCCAAGACCACGGATGTGAACGACTGGTACACCGACATGCTGATCGACGACGTCACCTATTCGCTCATGGAAACCTACGGCTATACCGAGGCACAGGCACGCAACATGGTATATTACGGCGGTCTGACCATCTATTCCTGTGAAAATCCCACCCTGCAGGCGAAGGTAGAGGCGATCTACGCAAACGACGACAACTACCCCGACGCACTGCTCAGTGACGTGGTTCAGCCGCAGGCGGCGATCTATATCATGGATTATACCGGTAAGACCGTCGCGGTCGTGGGCGGCAGAGGCGAAAAGCAAGCTGACAGGATCCTTAACCGCGCCACAAGCTCGATCCGACAGCCGGGTTCCTCCATGAAACCGCTGTCGGTGTATGCTCCCGCCATACAGCTGAATCTCATCAACTATTCCTCGCAGGTGCCGGATTGCTATATCACCCTCAAGGACGGCACAAAATGGCCGAAAAACTATAACCAATCCACCCCGCAGGACAGCGGTACGACCACGGTGGATATCGCCGTGCAGACCTCCATGAACACGGTGGCGGCGCAGATCGTTCAGCAGCTCACCCCGCAACGCTCGTTCAGCTTCCTGACCGGTCCGTTGAATTTCACCTCGCTCGTCACTTCAGACAGTGACGGCAACACCGATATCGACTACGCGCCGATGGCACTCGGCGGTCTGACCAACGGCGCTTATCCCCGTGAAATGGCAGCCGCGTATCAGATCTTCGGCAACGGCGGCTACTACAACGAGCCGTACTCCTTCACCAAAGTCGAGCAAAACGGCAACGTGATCCTACAGCACACCTACTCCCCCGTACAGGTGCTGGACGAGAACTCCGCCTATGTGATGAATCGCCTGCTGCAGACCGTCGTGCGCGGCACGAACGGCGCGACAGCGGGCGCTTTGAAGAGCTCTTGGGGCGACTGGGAGGTCTTTGCCAAGACCGGTACCACTCAGCAGAACAACGACGTGTGGCTGGTCGCGGGCACGCCTAAATACGTCGCGGCAAGCTGGTTCGGTTATGATAAAAATCAAGTGTTGACCAACAAACAGACCTCTGCCGCACGCAACCTCTGGAACAAGAGCATGCTGGCGCTTCACGAGGGCTTGGAACCAATGACCTTTGAACGCAAGGGCAGCACGATAGAAGCGGAATTCTGCACCGAGACCGGTCTGCTCGCCACCGAGCAATGCTCCAAAACACGCACGGGTGTCTACAAGCCGAATTACATGCCGGAGGCCTGTGATAAGCACGGCACGACGGTTGTCGGCGGTACCGTCACCCAAGAATAATCGATCGAGCAGGCGATCTGTCCGCGTATCACGGACAGATCGCCTGCCTAATTTTTCCTTAAAATATTTGAAAATTCCCCTTGATTTTTGCATCCCACTGTGTTATAGTGTTTTCATTCGCGATACGCGTGTTTTTGGGTGGTGGACAGTTTATGGATCAAATGGCCCGAACCGGCGAATGGGTGTTGGTTCGCGCAGATGCGCTTCCCGAGATATACGTCAAGGTGCTTGAGGTAAGCAATGCGTTGAGAGCCGGCCGTTTCGCTTCGGTCAGTGAAGCCGTGCGGGCGGTAGGGATCTCCCGCAGTGCTTATTACAAATACAAAGACACCGTCACACCGTATCTCGGCAGTCAAACAAACGTCCGGTTTATGACGGTGGACTTGGTTTTGCAGGACTCCCCCGGTGTGTTGTCCGGTCTGCTGTCCGCGTTTGCCAAGGTCGGCGCCAACATCGTGACCGTCAATCAGCAATCCCCCGAAGACGGCAGCGCATGCGTATCCATCTGTGCCAAGACCAACGGTATGTCGCAGTCTTTAGACACATTTGCCAATGAACTATCCCATATCCCCGGCGTGCGGCGCATCAGCGCCATCAGTCAGAAAGGCGGAGAAGTATAAATGATCTCGGTAGCAATTTTGGGCCACGGTGTGGTCGGTTCGGGTGTAGCGGAGGTATTGCTGCAAAATGCCGACACCATCACGAAAAAAGCGGGGGCCTCCCTCGTTGTCAAACGCATTTTGGATCTGCGCAGCTTTCCCGATCTGCCGTACGCCGATCTGTTTACCACGGATTTTGAAACGATCGTGCAGGATAAGGATATCCGTATCGTGGTAGAAACCATGGGCGGCTTGCATCCGGCATACGATTTTGTCAAAGCCTGCCTGCTTGCGGGCAAAAGCGTCGTCACTTCGAACAAGGAGTTGGTTGCCGCCAAAGGTGACGAGCTGCTCTCGATCGCCGCGCAGCAAAACGTCAGCTTTTTGTTTGAAGCCAGCGTCGGCGGCGGTATTCCGATCCTGCGTCCGCTTTCTCAATGCCTTGCCGGCAACGAGATCGAATCGGTCGCCGGCATTCTGAACGGCACCACCAACTTCATGCTCACCCGCATGGTGCAGGACGGCATGGATTTTGCAAGCGCTCTAAAACTCGCACAAGACCTCGGTTACGCCGAGCGTAATCCCTCCGCTGACGTAGACGGGCACGATGCCTGCCGTAAGATCTGCATTTTGGCGGCGCTCGCCTACGGCAAGCACGTCTATCCCGAGCAGGTGTATACCGAGGGTATCTCTGCCATCACCCCCACCGATGTAAAATACGCCGAAGCCATCGACCGCGTCATCAAACTCATCGGTCAGGTCAAGCGGCAGGGTGACCGCATTCACTGCATGGTATCGCCATTGCTCATTTCAGCGGATAATCTGCTCGCGCAGGTGAGCGACGTGTTCAACGCCGTGCAGGTGTGCGGCAACGCCGTCGGCGAGGTCATGTTCTACGGTCGCGGCGCCGGTAAGCTTCCCACCGCCTCTGCGGTGGTTGGGGACGTCATCGATGCCGCTCAGCACCTCGCCGAACGCAAACCGCTCTTCTGGGACGCAGGTTTTGCCGAGTACGTGTTGGATCACGCGGACAACGAATGTGCTGTGCTGCTCCGTTTTGAAACGAACGATAAGCAAGCCTTGCTCGCGAGCTTGCAATCGGCACTCGGCAACGTTTCCGTCGTCACTTGCCCCGACGCACCGACCAACGAGTTGGCGGTACTCACGGCAGTCATGAGCGAGCGTCAATTGGATAACGGTCTGGCGGTACTCGGAGATCAACCGATCTCCCGTCTGCGCCTGTTATAATAAAAGGAGGAAAACCCATGCTTATTGTACAAAAATTCGGCGGCAGCTCCGTCGCCGATGCTGAAAGGGTCATGAACGTTGCCCGACGGGTAACCGACACCTACCGTGCCGGAAATGAAGTCGTTGTCGTCGTGTCGGCACAGGGTGACACCACGGACGATCTCATCGCCAAAGCCAAAGAGATCAATCCGAACGGCAGCAAACGCGAAATGGATATGCTGATGGCGGCGGGTGAACAGATCTCGATCGCCTTGCTTGCCATGGCGTGTGAGCAGCTCGGCTGTCCCGCCATTTCCCTGCTCGGCTGGCAGGCCGGCTTCTCCACCAACTCCAAGTATTCCGCGGCACGCATCAAGACCGTCAAGGCAGAGCGTATCCGCGCAGAATTGGACAAGAAAAAGATCGTCATCGTCGCCGGCTTCCAAGGCGTCAACAAATACGATGACGTCACCACCCTCGGCCGCGGCGGCTCGGATACCAGTGCCGTTGCGATCGCCGCGGCGATGAACGCCGATCTGTGCCAGATCTACACCGACGTGGAAGGCGTATACACCGCCGATCCGCGCAAGGTTCCCACCGCACGGAAGTTGGACGAGATCACCTACGACGAAATGTTGGAGCTTGCCACGCTGGGCGCGCAGGTGCTCAACAACCGCTCCGTGGAAATGGCAAAAAAATACAACATCGAACTGGAAGTTCTCTCCAGTCTGAAACATGTTCCCGGCACCAAAGTGAAGGAGGTCACCAAAATGGAAAAAATGTTAATTAAGAGTGTTGCAAAAGACACCGACGTTGCTCGCGTGATGATCGTCGGTATTCCGGATGAGCCCGGCGTCGCCTTTAAAATTTTCTCCCGTGTCGCGCAGGCACACGTCAACGTGGATATCATTTTGCAGTCGGTCGGCCGCGACGGCACCAAGGACATCACCTTTACCGTCCCTGCGGGCGAGGGCGAGCGCACGGTAGAAGCCCTGCGTGAGTACTGCGATCACTTGAACGCGAAAAAGCTGTTCTACGATACGGAGATCGCGAAGGTTTCCATCGTCGGTGCCGGCATGGAAACGCACGAGGGTGTCGCCTCCCGTATGTTCGGCGCGCTGTCGGATGCCAACATTAACATCCAGACCATCTCCACCAGTGAGATCAAGATCTCGGTGCTGATCGACCGTGCCGATGCCGATCGCGCTGTTGCCGCCGTGCATCACGCGTTCTTCGACGAAGATTAAGAAAGACGAAAAAAGCCGCAACGCGGCTTTTTTCTTTATCGGAGGTTCTGATGTTAGGGTTGTATCTGCACGTTCCGTTTTGCGCGTCAAAATGCCCGTACTGCGATTTTTATTCGCTGGCGGGCAGAACCGACGACGATAAGGATCGCTATCTGCAGACCATGATCGATTCGTTACGTCACTGGTCGTCACAACTGCATACAACAGCGGACACCGTCTATCTCGGCGGCGGCACACCGACACTGCTCGGAGCCGATCGCTTAGCACGGCTGATCGCCGCCGCGCGGGACGCGTTTTCCGTACCGGACGGTGCCGAGATCAGCCTCGAAGCAAACCCCGGCGATGATCTGAACGATATCTTAACAGCGTTCGCTGTCGCCGGCGGCAACCGCTTATCACTGGGTGTGCAGGCGGTAAGCGATGAGCACCTGCAACTCCTCGGCAGACGGCATACCGTTTCGGATGTAGATGCCGCCATCGCCGCCGCCCGTCACGCGGGGATTTCTAACGTGTCGTGTGACCTGATGCTCGGCACTTCGGAGCAGACAAGCGCCGATATCCGTGCCGCCGCCCGCCGCTTTGCCGAGTGGGGTGCCCGCCACGTGTCCGCCTATCTCTTAAAACTGGAAAGCGGCACGCCGTATGCCGCCGCACCTCCTGCTCTGCCGGATGAGGATACGGCAGCCTCGTTGTATTTAGAGGCGGTCGCCGCGCTGAAAGAACAAGGGTATGCGCAATATGAAATCTCCAATTTTGCGCGCCCCGGCTTTGAGAGCCGGCATAATCTCAAATACTGGTGCTCGGAGCCGTATCTCGGTATCGGCCCCGCCGCCCATTCGTTTTTGGACGGCAAACGGCTGTACTACCCCCGCTCGCTGTCGGCGTTTTTGGACGGTTGCGAGCCGCTTGCCGAAAACCCAAACGATACCGCCATCCCCGAAAATTCGCCTGAGGAATTTGCCATGCTGCGCCTGCGGCTGACTGCGGGGTTGACCGAAACCGGTTATCGTACCCGCTTCGGCAGTCCTATTCCTCTTTCGTGGCGCGAAAAGGCAGCCGCACTCCCACCGCATCTCGTCACCGTAGATGCCGAAGGCATCCGCCTGACAACGGAAGGCTTTTTGGTATCCGATGCCATCCTCGCCCATATTTTATAGGCAAAAAGCCAAGTCTGTTGACTCGGCTTTTTCCGTTTCGTTTTATCTGCCCTCGGGCAGCATCCGATAGGTGTTCATGCGTTGGCTCATCATACAGCGGGAGAAGCACTCGGCGTACTCGGTGCCGCACTGCTTGCCGCGCGCCATATCGCTTGCACGGTTACTGGCAAAACAGTCAACGCCCTGATGCTCGCTGAGCCAGCCGTACTGGCTCTCGTGGCACTGCAGAGCTTTGGTTTTAAGGTCAATCGTATCGCTGATATCTACGTACTCCGTTGGACGGAAGCTGGTAACGCCGTTTGCCACCATATAGAAGATGGCGGGCACCGCTTCAAGCACCGGATACTTCGTCTTATAATTTGGAATAGTGGCGATAAAGCTGGCGTTAAACGCCAGCAGGGATGTTTCGGTATGATCGCGCATATAATCCTCGTGATACTGCGTGAAGATCATATCGGGCTTGGTATAGCGGATCACATCCACCAGCTTGTCAATAACGGCACGGTCGTTGGAATCGACGTGCAGATCATACACACCGAGATTGAAATACTCCTTAGCACCGATCAACTTTGCCGCCGCTTCCGCTTCCTTGACGCGGATCGCCGCGATCTCATCGGGCTCCAGCGTCATCGATCCGCCGCTGCCGTTTGTGATGCCGCAAACGTACACCTCGTCGCCACGCGCGACACAACGCGCCAGCGTGCCGAAGCAACCGAATTCCGCGTCGTCGGGATGACAACCAATGGCTAATACTCGCATTTGTAATTCCTCGCTTTTCCTAAAAATTTTCGTCTTCATCATACCCCTATTACATCGCAAAGTCAATATTGACTTTATCTGTTTTTGTTGTAAAATAAGAGTATACAGTAAACCTAAAAGGAGTGTCAGATCATGTCAAAATACGCCGGAACACAGACCGAGAAAAACTTGGAAGCCGCTTTTGCGGGTGAATCGCAGGCGCGCAATAAATACACCTATTTCGCTTCTGTCGCGAAGAAAGAGGGCTATGAGCAGATCGCGGCCTTGTTCTTAAAAACCGCCGACAACGAAAAAGAGCACGCTAAAATGTGGTTCAAGGAACTGCAGGGCATCGGCAACACCGCCGAAAACCTCGCCGCCGCCGCTGAGGGTGAAAACTACGAATGGACCGACATGTACGACGGCTTTGCCAAGACTGCCGAGGAAGAAGGCTTCCCGGAGCTCGCCCGCAAATTCCGTCTGGTCGCCGCGATCGAGAAGCATCACGAGGAACGCTACCGCGCCCTGCTGAAGAACGTCGAGACTGCCGCGGTATTCGAAAAGAGCGCCGTGCGCGTGTGGGAATGCCGCAACTGCGGTCACATTGTCGTGGGCACCAACGCACCGGAGATGTGTCCCACCTGTGCTCATCCGAAGAGCTACTTCGAGATCCACGCCGAGAACTACTAAGAATCCGCCAAAAAAGCGAGCCGTCAGCTCGCTTTTTTATTTTTTTCGCAATTTTCGTTTGTTTTTTGCAAAAAAATATGCTATACTGAGAGTACAAAAGAATACCTTTATAAACAACGTGCAGTTTGCGTAGCGGAACATAAGTCCGGTTGTGTAACTGCACGATTTTTCTTTTTAGGGGGATTTTCATGTACAAGCAAAACGACATCGTCATGCATCCGGGTGCCGGCGTGTGCCGCATTGAGGCAGTACGCGAGGAGACCTTCACCAAGCAGCCGCAACTGTACTACGTGCTGCGCCCGATGTACGAAAACGACTCGACCACCATCTATGTGCCTGCCGAATCACAGAAAGTACGGCTGCGCCGCCTGCTCTCCCGCGAGGAGATCATCGAACTGATCCGCAGCGTATCGCTGGACACACCCTTGTGGATCGACAACCCCGCCGCCCGTCGGGACTCATTCGCTGAGCTTCTGCGCGAGGGGGAGCACACCGTGCTCATCCGCCTGATCGCGGAGCTTCACATTCATCAAAAAGAAACCGTTACCGCCGGCCGTAAATTCCACGCCGCCGACGAAAAGGTGCTGCAGGAAGCCGAAAAGCGCATCCATCAAGAATTTGCGCACACCCTGCAGCTTGAGGTGGACGAGGTCGCGCCGTTTATTATGAAAGAAATGGGGCTCTCATAATTTTTAGTTAAAAGGCTTGACACGTGTTTTAATGCGTGATAAAATCGTTGTAACCGATAGAGGTGCATCGCATCATCAGTACCCGTCGTTCAAAGCCCGCCAAGGGTATGACAGGGAAAGGGTTGCGTTGCCGAAGACGAAGCGTGGCATCCTTCGATCTGGCAGCTGGTACTAAGAGGTCAGCTGTTGTCGCAGCAATGCGGAGAGCTATCCGGCAAAGACGTATATCCTTCCCCCGGTCTGTTTTCTCGGGGCAGGTGGATTTTGCGGGATAGTTGCTTTTCGGCAACTGTCTTTTTTGTTTGTAAAGGAGTAGATCTGTATGAAAAACACGGTATTCACCGGCGCTGCAACCGCCATCGTCACTCCGTTCAAGGGGAACGAAATTGATTACGAGCAGTTCGGTCGTCTGATCGAATGGCAGATCGAGCAAGGCATCAACGCCATCGTCGTCGCCGGCACCACCGGCGAGGGTTCGACGCTGACCGACGCAGAGCACAAAGAGGTCATCAAATACTGTGTCGAGAAGGTCGCCGGTCGCGTGCCGGTCATTGCCGGCACCGGCTCCAACGACACCGCCTATGCCATTGCCCTCACGAAATACGCGTGTGAGGTGGGTGCGGATGCGATGCTGCTCATCACCCCGTACTATAACAAGGCCACCCAAAAGGGTATGATCGAATCGTTCCGTTTAGTCGCGGATGCGTCGACCAAGCCCTGCATCCTGTATAACGTTCCCGGCCGCACCGGCTGCAACCTGCTGCCCGAATCGGTGGCAGAACTCAGCCTCCACCCCAACATCGTCGCCATCAAGGAAGCCTGCGGCAACATCTCGCAGATCGCCAAGATCGCGGCTCTGTGCGGGAACAATATCGACATTTACTCCGGTAACGACGACCAGATCGTCCCGATCCTGTCCCTCGGCGGCAAGGGCGTTATCTCCGTGTTGTCGAATATCGCCCCCGCCGACACCGTCGCTATCTGTGAAAAATATTTGAGTGGCGACGTCAAAGGAGCCGCCGCGATGCAGCTCGACTATCTGGAACTGATCGACGCCCTGTTCTGCGAGGTCAACCCCATTCCGGTCAAGGCCGCCGTATCGGCGATGGGCTTTGGCGAAAACAGCCTGCGCCTGCCGCTGACTCCGATGGAATCCGCGCACGAGGCAACTCTGCTCGCGCTGATGCGTGAGCACGGTATCATCGAATAAAAAGGGGAATTTTCCTATGAACATTGCGATTTACGGATACGGCAATCTCGGCCGCGGTGTGGAATGTGCCGTCCAACAAAATCCCGATATGACCCTGGTCGGCATCTTTACCCGCCGCAACCCCGCCGACGTCAAGACCCTGTTTGGCACACCGGTATACGCGGCGGCGGATATTTTAGAGTACAAAGAGCAGATCGATGCGCTCATCATCTGCGGCGGCAGTGCGACCGATCTGCCCGAAATGACCCCCGCGCTTGCCGCGCACTTCAATGTGATCGACAGCTACGATACTCACGCCACCATCCCCGTACACTTTGCCAATACCGATAAAGCGGCAACAGAAGGCGGCCACGTAGCGCTCATCTCCTGCGGCTGGGATCCCGGACTGTTCTCGCTGAACCGTCTGTACGCTTCGGCGGTATTGCCCGAAGGAAAAGACTATACCTTCTGGGGCAGAGGCGTCAGCCAAGGCCATTCCGATGCGATCCGCCGCATTCCCGGCGTGTTGGATGCACGGCAATACACGGTGCCGATCGAAGAAAGCCTTGAGGCGGTGCGAAGCGGCAGTATGCCGACACTGACCACCCGCCGGAAGCATCTGCGCGAATGCTACGTCGTCGCGGAAGACGGTGCCGATAAAGCGGCCATCGAGCAGCAGATCAAAACGATGCCGAACTATTTTGCGGATTACGACACCACCGTGACCTTTATCACCAAGGAGGAGCTTGACCGCGATCACAGCGGCATCCCGCACGGCGGTTTCGTTATCCGCACCGGTAAGACCGGTGTGGACAACGGTCACACCCACACGATCGAATACAGCTTGAAGCTGGATTCCAACCCCGAATTCACCGCGAGCGTCCTGGTCGCGTACGCGCGCGCCGTTTGCCGTTTGGCAGACCGCGGTGTTGTCGGCTGCAAGACGGTATTTGATATTGCTCCCGCCGACCTCTCCCCGCTCTCACCCGAAGAATTGCGGGCTACCTTACTGTAAAAAAGGAAGAAAGTAAATGACCCGAGATCTGTTATGTGAAAACGTATCGGTCAGCGACGACGAACAACATTTGCTGTTCGCAGGGCAGGACACCGCATCCCTTGCCGCGACCTACGGCACCCCGCTGTATCTGATGGACGAGGACCGCATCCGTAACCGCTGCCGCGCCTACAGAGCGGCGGTCAGTGCGGCGTTTGACGGAAACGCGCAGGTGCTGTACGCTTCCAAAGCCTCGTCCTTCAAGCGCATCTACGAAATTATGCGCGAGGAGAATATGGGCGTGGACGTTGTTTCGGTCGGTGAGATGTACACCGCTCTCAAAGCGGGCTTCCCAATGTCACAGGCCTATTTTCATTCCAACAATAAGACCGATGCGGATATTGCGTTCGCGATGGAACACGGCATCGGCTATTTCGTTGTTGACAACGAGGAAGAGCTGTACGCGATTGAACGTGAGGCCGCCGCACGCGGTATCTGTCAATCGGTACTGTTGCGCATCACCCCCGGCATCGACCCGCACACCTTTGAGGCGGTGTCGACCGGCAAGGTGGATTCCAAATTCGGCTTTGCCATCGAAACGGGTGCCGCCGAGGAGATCCTCGTCAAAGCGCTTGCCCAACCGCATATCCACGTAGCGGGGCTTCATTGCCACGTCGGCTCGCAGGTGTTTGATGCTGAGGTATTTTTACTCACCGCCGACGTGATGCTGCAATTCATTGCGGATATGCAAGCCCGCCACGGCCTTGTCACCGAGCTGTTTGACATCGGCGGCGGCTTCGGCGTGCGGTATCTGCCGAGCGACCCCGTTTTAGATCTGCACAACTGCATTGCCGAGATCGGCGATTTTATGAAAGCAAAAGCCAAAGCACTCGGCATTAAACTGCCGAGGATCTCGTTTGAGCCGGGGCGCAGCATCGTCGCAGACGCGGGTATGACGCTGTATACCGTCGGCAACGTCAAATGCATTCCCGATTTTATCAACTATGTGTCGGTGGACGGCGGTATGACCGACAACGTGCGGTATGCGATGTACAACGCCCCCTACACGCTGTTCCAGGCAAACGCCATGAACCGCCCGCACGATATGACCTGCACGGTGGTTGGTCGTTGCTGTGAAAGCGGGGATATCATTCAACCGGAGGTTAAACTGCCCTCCACCATCAAGCGCGGCGATATCGTTGCCTGCCTGACCACCGGTGCCTATCACTATTCCATGGCATCCAACTACAATCGGCTGACGCGTCCTCCGATCGTGATGTTGTCAAACGGCGACTCCTATGTTGCGGTACGGCGTGAAACCATCGACGATCTGATCGCCTTAGATACTTAAAAAATAAGCGGCACACGGAAAATCACATTCCGTGTGCCGCTCTTATTCTTTGTTATGCGTTGGTGTAGTTGTCGAAGTAGCCCTGCACCAGCACGACCGGCGTACCCTTATCACCGGAACCGCTGGTCAGGTCGCACAGCGAGCCGATAAGGTCGGTCAGCTGACGGGGCGTGGTGCCCTGCGATGCCATATTGCCGACAAGGCTTCCCTCTTTTTGCTTAATGCTCTTGGAGATCGCCTCTTTGAGCGCCTCACCCGACAGATCCTTGAAATCGTTATCCGCCAGATATTTGAGCTTGAGTTCGTTGGGCGTGCCGATCAAGCCGTCGGTAAACGCAGGGGATACGATCGGATCAGCCAGCTCCCAGATCTTACCCTGCGGATCCTTGAACGCACCGTCGCCGTATACCATGACCTCTACGTGCTTACCGGTCGCTTTCAAAATGCGCGCCTGCACGTCCAACACCAGCTCCTTGCACTCACGCGGGAACAGCTTAACGGTATCCTCGGTGGATTTGTTGGAACCGAGCAGACCGTATTTCTCATTGCAACCGCTGCCGTCCACCGACGCGGTCAGAATATCGTCCAAACCGCAGACCACCTTCGCGCCCGCGGCTTTGAGGATCCGCTTGGTACGCGCACGGGTGTGAATATCACAGTTGAGCACGCAATCGGTGTAGTTCAGAATCGTCTTTGCCTGATTCGCGAACACGATCTCGACCTCAGCACCGCACTCGCGGATAAGATCGCCGTAGTACTGAACGTAATCCACACCGGTGAACTCGTGCTTGTTCACACCGAACAGCTCGCGGTATTTTTCCAAGCTCAGCACATCCGAATACGGATTGACACCGGCTTCATCTACCTTGTCAAGGCTGATCAGCTCGTTACCGACCTCATCGGACGGATAGCTGAGCATCAGCACGATCTTTTTAGCGCCCTTTGCGATACCGCGCAGGCAGATCGCAAAGCGGTTGCGGGACAAGATCGGGAAGATAACGCCCACCGTACCGCCGCCGAGTTTTGCATGCACGTCGGTTGCGATCGCGTCCACCGACGCATAGTTGCCCTGCGCACGGGCGACAATGGATTCGGTAATGGAAATGACGTCGCGATCACGCAGCTCAAAGCCCTCTGCTTCGGCAGCCTGCAACACGCTGTCGGCTACGATAGCCGCCAGATCGTCGCCCTCACGAATGATGGGGCAGCGGATACCGCGCGATACCGTACCAACTCTTCTTTCCTTTTCCATACGAAAGCCTCTTCCCTTTTTGTGAATTTCAGAACCGTTATTTACTATACTCTATTTTGAACCAAAATGCAAGAAAAACTACAGTCTGCCTGCAAATTTTTTGAAACGGTCAAAACACCAGCTGCACCAACAGCATATAACACACCGTGCCGCCTGCAATGGACAGCAGCATTTGCCGCTTCCACAAATGTAAAATAACCACCACGGCGAGCGCGATCAGCTCCGGAATCCCGTGCGAGCCGCCGAGAACGTCCACCGCTTTCAGGCAGTAGACGATGAGCATTCCAAACAATGCGGGCGGCAGTGCTTTGCCGAGATATTCCACAAATGCCGGCGTTTTCCGCTTGGGGTGAAACACCAAAAACGGTACAAACCGCGTGATCAGCGTTGCAACAACACATATACCAACCGTCAACAGCTGCTGTGTCAGCGTCATTGCCCCTCACCCGCTTTCTCGATCGGGCGGCGAAATGCCGCAAGCAGTACCAGCATGCATAACATCGTGGGAATAATAAAAGACTCTGACCCGAAAAGGAGTAAACACACGATCGAGGACGCCACCCCGATGACCGATGCCGCGTGGTGCTTTTCCTTGAGCCATTGCTCTAAGAAGATCACCGCAAACATCGCTGTCATCACGAAATCGATCCCCTCGGTACTGAACGGGATCACCTCACCGAGTACAGCGCCCACCGCCGTCCCCACCACCCAATACGACTGATTAAGCAGCGTCACGAACAGGTAAAACCAACCGCGATCCACGTCCGCAGGCGGCGTGACGGAGGAATTGATGGAAAAGGATTCGTCGCACATTCCAAAAATGAGATACGGTTTTTTAGGGCCTAATCCCTTGTACTTTTCCAGCATGGACAATCCGTAAAATACGTGCCGTGCCTGGATCATCAGCGCCATACAAAACGCGGAGACGGGCGCAAACGCACTGAGCAGCATCGTCACCATCACAAACTGCAACGATCCGCCGAACACGACGACACTGATCAACAGCGGCATCCAAAACGGAAAACCCGCCGTACTCATATAGATCCCGTACGACATCCCCAAAAATCCGAACCCTGCCAAGATCGGCAACGTTTTCGGGAACGCGTACCGCAATGCTTTTCTTTTACTCACGTTCGTTTCACCGACTTTCCCATAACAGGCAGTATACACCTTTTTGCAGAATAATGCAATTTTTTGTACAAACCATTTTACTATTGCGAAAAACTATGGTATACTGAGTGATGATTTCAACGAAACGCAGGGATCAATTTGAAAAACAGCCAATACGCATACAAAAATCCTCACAATAAAACGGCATTCAAAGCGGGGGTGCGCAACGGTATCCCGATCGGACTCGGTTATTTCGCCGTTTCCTTTTCGCTCGGTGTCGCTGTAAAAGGCGCCGGCCTTTCCTGGTTCCAGGGCTTAATGGCAAGCTGGCTGTGCACCACCTCAACGGGGGAATACGCCGTGTTTTCCCTCATGGCGGCGGGTACTACCGCTCTGGAGATCGCGTTAGTCACATTGATCATCAACGCGCGCTATCTGCTGATGAGCTGTGCCATAAGTCAGCGCATCGACCCCGAAATGCCGTTTTGGCATCGTTTTGTGATTGCGTTTCATCTTACCGATGAGCTGTTCGGCATCACCATCGCACGGTCAGGAACTTTAAATCCGTATTACTCGTACGGTGCTTTCTCCACCGCCGTTCCCGGCTGGGCACTCGGCACGGCACTCGGCACCGTCGTCGGCAGTATTCTGCCGCTGTGGCTCACCAGCGCGTTAAGCGTTGCCCTGTACGGCATGTTTTTAGCGGTCATTATGCCGCCCGCCCGTCAAAATAAGGTGGTCGCCGGATTGATCGTCCTGTGCTTTGCGGCAAGCTACGCCTCAGAGCACCTGCCGCTCATCCGCGATCTGTCGGACGGTATGCGCATTATCCTGCTCACGGTCGTGCTGTCCTCTGCGGCAGCGCTCTTGTTCCCGCGAAGGGATGAAGAGGAGGTGCCGGCACCGTGAACTGGGTCTATATCGTCGTCATGGCAGCCGTCACCTACGCGGTGCGCGTCCTGCCCATGACGCTCATTAAAAAGCCGATCCGCAACCGCTTCATCCGCTCGTTTTTGTATTACGTCCCCTATGTCACTCTGGCAATCATGACCTTCCCCGCTATCGTGGAAGCCACACAGTATCCCCTTGCCGGTGCGTTAGCGTTGGCGGTCGGGATCGTGGTCGCGTGGCTCGGCGCTGACCTGTTCAAGGTCGCCGTGTCCTGTTGCGGTGTGGTGCTGATCGCGGAATGGATCATCACATTACTGAAATAAAGGAGAACCGAACAATGGTCAAACACGTCATTCTGTGGAAACTCAAGGAACTGCCGGCGGCGGAGACTTCCGCCGTGAAAGCCGACATCAAAAAGCATCTGGAAGCGCTCAACGGCAAGATTCCCGGACTTTTAGAAATCAAGGTATACACCGACAAGCTGGACAGCTCCAACGTCGACGTGATGTTGGATTCGTCCTTTGAGAGTGAAGCGGCACTGAAGGGCTACGCCGTTCACCCCGACCACGTCGCGGTGGCGGACACGTACGTACGTCCCTACACCGCCTCCCGCGCCTGTTTGGATTTCACGGTATAGTATCAAATAAACAAGCCCCTGCGGAATCACACTTCCGCAGGGGCTTTCTTTATCGGATCAGTTGTGCGCTTTCTGTTTGGTGAACGCCACCGCACAGCCGCTCATCAGAACGAGCACCGCCCACAGCCACGCATAGCTGTTCTCACCGGTCGGAGGGATATCCGCCGACTCGTCCGTCGGCTTTTCAGGCACCTCCACCGTCTGGTTGAGTGCTTCGATCGCCGCAACAGCCGCGTTCAGCTTTGCTTTAACGGCTTCGGCGATCAACGCCTTCACGTCGTCGGCAAGTGCGTCGTACGCTTCCTTCGCCGCCGCTACCGCCTCGGCATCCGCCTTGGTAACGGTTTCCGGCAGCGCGTTGATCAGTGCCGCCACCTTATCTGCCTCTGCTTGCTTCATGGCAAGCTCCGCCTCCGCAGTCCAGGTGAACGCATCGGAGGTAAGGATATCGCCCTCCGCATAGGTTACTTTACAACGATAGGTCTTGCCGACCTCACGCTCTGACAGCGTATCGGTCGTCTGGCCGGCGATCGCCTCATATCGGATCACCCACGCCTTGACCTTGGTGTCGATCGAAATATACAGATAATACGTTCCGTCTTCCAAGATCGCGATCTCATAGAAACCGTCGTCATTCGCGCTGTCAGGGCCGTTGAAATACACTTCGTTATCCACATTTTCAAGGCCGAGATACTCGTCCTCCGACAGTTCCTCCGATAACTGCAGCCTGACGATATCGCCCGCCTCGGCCTCGATCACGAAATAACCGCAATCGCCGTAGGAATCGGGGGTTGCCGTCCACATACCGGTGGCGGCATCGTAGTCGGAGCTCCCGTCGTCGTATTCAAACACGGTCGCCGTATCGGTGGTGATAGCCGTTTCCTTTTGCACGTACCACTGATAGCCATGCACGTCCTTTTCAAAATTCACCTTGACTGCGGGAGCAGCCGCCGTCGGCTGTTGAACGAAAGCCGGAACCATTTCCACAAAAGCGGTGGTAAGCATGACACCGTCCGTATAGGTCACCACGCAGGCATACGTCGTACACTTCTCATACGCGGTCAGCGTATCGGTGGTCTGATCGGTCAGCTTTTGATCCAATATCGCTCGGCCTGCAAAAACCGTAAAGGTGCTGTTCGCCCCGTAGGTGGCTATGCCCAGCTCGTATATATCATCGTCCGAAACGGTGTATACCAGCATGTTGCCGCTTTCCACCGCATCTACAACACTGCCCGTATTTTGTCCCATAAAATAGGAGAAGCTCCCATTCATCGCATCCGTACACGTGACGGTGAGCGTATCTCCCGCCTGCAACGAAACCGAAAACAGATCGTAGCCCCACATACCACTAAAGGACATCGGATCGGTATTGCTCCATGCGCCGTCCTCATAGATCGCGTCACCTATGGCATCCTCGACGTCGTCATCGGTAATGGGCTGTCCATCGATTTTGACCGTGTACCACTCATAGGTCTTAACATCCTCGGCAAAGGAAACCGTTACGGAGGGGTCACCGACCGTGGGCTGCTTAATAATAGCCGGCTCCATTTTGACAAAGTTCGAGGTCAAAGCGATACCGTTCTTGAACGTCACCACGCAAGCGTACGTAGCGTTTTTATCGTACTTGGTCATGGTAGCAGCGGTCTGGCCGTCCACCTTGGTGTCCACCACATCGGTCGTCACCTTGAAAGTAAAGGTGCTGTCAGCGCCGTCGGTAGTCAAACAGACTTCGTACTCATAGTCGTACGTAATGGTATACACCAACGCGCCGTTTTTCTCTTCCGGCTGAACATACTCAAAAGAAAGAAGCGGACTTTCAACCGGATCCAGCGCGTCCGAGGACGTGACCGTAAGCACGTCCCCCGCTTTCAGCGGAAGCGTAAACGGGTTGTATCCATAAGTACCGTCGTTGTTATCGTTGCCGCCGACACTCCAGGTACCGGAAACGGCGTCGTAATCGCTGCCCCAGTTTCGCCCGATACGTTCTTCCGTGATCGCCACGGAGCTGCGCTTTGCCGTATACCACTGGTAAGAGGAAACCTCATCCGGTCTGTTCACCTCAACCGTGGGATCCGCCGCCGTCGGGTGCTCCGTGATCTCGTAATACGGCGCAACCGTCACGGCAAAGCCGTCCTCCGTGCTGCCAAAATCATACAACGCCAGCGTATAGGTCTCACCGGCGGTCAGCGTGTAGACGGCGTAGAACTCCAATCCGTCATAATCGTCCGCGTTACCGGCGATACGATCCGGAGACTCCCAGTTTTCACCCCATATTCCCCGCAGCCACGGATCCGTGCTCGTTACCGCCGCAGAGGAAAACACGTAGTCGCCCGTTTCGGCAGGGGTAAAGGACACGTACGAGAGAAACTGCCCCGGAACGACCGTCACGGGTGCCGCCTGTGTCAGCACCGAAACGGTTACGGCACTCACCGTAACGGCGGCACCGGCCGCAGAAGCGTTGGTATCCTCGATCGTCAGCGTATATTGCTCGCCGCCGGTCAGGTAATATACCCAACAAAAGCCATCCGATGCTTCATGCGAATAACCGTAGTCTTCCAAATAAATCGGCTCGGCTTGCGAGTCGACCGTTATCCCGATTCGCGGACTCACCGGTTCGGTGGGCACCGCCGATACGACGTGACATTCATACAGACCGGTCTGTGCCGGCGTAAAGGTGACGTCTACTTCCCCGTCGCCCGGAATCACCGTGAGCGGTGTGCCCGGCGTCAGCGCCGGCGTATCCGCCAGCACGAGCATCGGTACTGCGCACAGCAATAACGCCACTGCCGACAATACACTTACCAGCTTTTTCAGTTTCATAATAGGCCTCCTTCAATATTTCTTGTACGATTTTATAGTATCGTAAAACGAAAACGGTGTCAATAATTTGCACGCGGTTTTTTCGGTTTTTTACGAAGAAAAACTCCCCGAAAAATTACGTTTTAGAAGGTTTCGTCGGGATTTCACTGATAAGCGTGAACACTACGATCATCGCACCGCCGACGAGCTGCCACGGCGTGACAGGCTCTAAAAGCACCGTCACCGACAGCACGATCGCGGTCAGCGGATCAAGGTAGCTGAGCAACGCAATTTTATGTCCGGGCAAGTCTTTGACGGAGGAGAAATACAAGCAATAGGTAATGCCGGTATGAATAACGCCCACGATCACCAGCGCGACCCAACCGTCGGACTCCAGCGTACCGACGGTGACGCCGCCGGTACACAGGACATACGGGATCAGCACCGCTGTCGCGGCAATAAACTGCCAGAACGTGCGCTGGATACCGGCAACCTCTTTAATGCTTTTATTCAGCAGGATCACCGTCGCGTATAAGACGGCCGCACCTAACCCGAACAGTATCCCCGTCAGACGCGCCGCGCCGAGATCGGTCACACCGATCACCAGAACCAGCCCGACGGTAGAGAAACCAAAACAGATCAGCCGTTTCGCCGTCAGCCGTTCGCGAAACAGGAGAGGGCTGAGCGCCATCACGATTACCGGTGCAAAATAATAGCTCAGTGTCGCAACCGAGATGGTGGTATACCGATAGGCTTCAAACAATAAGATCCAGTTGATACCCATCGCCGCGCCGGATAACAACAGAAGCGGCAGCTCTTTTCGCACCGCGCGGATATGAAAGCCCTCGCGGGTGACGGTCAAATATCCGGCAAGCAGAACCGTCGCCATCACGGCGCGGTATAACGCCAGCTCACCGGAGGGCAGCGGAATATGCCGCACAAATACACCAAGCGTGCCGAAGATCAGCATCGACACGATCAGCATCAGCGTCGAATTCATTTTTACTTTCATATCGCCTTCACCAACAGCCTAAAGCCTTGCTTTAATGGGTGAGCAACAGCGTCGCAATAAACAACGCCGTAATCACCCACGTGCTGCCCTTGATCTTTTTCAGATCGCCGCAGAACGCACTGATCACCACATACGAGATCATACCAAAAGCAATACCGTAGGAAATGTTGTAGGTAAACGGCATCACGGCAAGCGTGAGGAAGGCGGGAACCGACACCTTCAAGTTATCCCACTCGATGTTCTTGATGGACGCCATCATCAAAAGCCCCACGTAGATCAGTGCCGCGGCAGTAGCACAGCCGGGAATAAGCTGCGCGATGGGGCTCAAAAACATCGCAATGAAGAAAAAGATACCGCAGAAAATTGAGGTAAGACCGGTGCGGCCACCCGCCGCAACGCCCGCGTTGACCTCACTGAAGGTGGTCACGGTCGAGGTGCCGCACAGTGCGCCGACCGTGGTAGCGATCGCATCGGACAGCATACCGCGATTCATGTTCAGCGGTTCGCCGTTCGCGTCCAACAGATCGGCGCGCTCACAGGCGGCGTACAGCGTGCCCAGCGTATCAAACATATCCACCATGCAAAAGGCAAGCGCTGTCGTCACGATCGTCAGGATCAGATTCGCACTGCCGTGCCGTGCCGTATAGGCGGAAAAATCAAAACCGTCGGTCAGCACTTTGAACAGCGACTGAGAACGGAATTCCCCAAATGCCTCCAAAGGACTCACGAATTGAATATCAAGCTGTGCGTAAAATCCGTCCACGGTAAGGCCCAGCAGATAGTACAGTGCCATGCCGCCGAGGATGCCGATCAAAACCGCACCGCGCACGTTCTTGTGACTCATGATGACGATCGCTAAAAAGGTGCACAGCGTCACGACCATCGGCATGATATCGCCCCAGCTTTGGCTGAGCAGGTTAAACGACGCCAGATCCACGCAGGTGGACTCGTCCGGCACCACGATACCCGCGTTTTGCAGTCCCAACAGCGCAATAAACAAGCCGATACCGGAGGGAATGGCGACTCTCACCGCGTCCGGTAACGCATCAAATATCTTTTTACGCAGACCGGTCACCGTCAATAGAATAAAGACGATGCCCTCGATCAGGATCAGCACCAGCGCGTTGGCATACGACAGACCGAACCCAACACAAACCGTATACACGAAAAACGCGTTAAGCCCCATACCGCTTGCCTGCGCAAGCGGCAGGTTGGCAAGCACTCCCGCCAGCATCGTTCCCGCGACCGCCGAGATCGCCGTCGCAATGTAGATCGCGCCGTAGGAAACCCCCAAGGGGTTGGAGCCGTCACCGAATGGATCGGCAAACATATTGGCATTGACCATCAGTATGTACACCATCGCGAAGAAGGTGGTCATACCCGCGATACATTCCGTTTTGACCGTCGTGCCGCGCTCTTTTAATTTGAAAAACCGTTCCATACCCGTACTCCTTTTGACCGTCCTTTAATTCGTTGTACACTTTGCTTTTTGTCTTTTAAATCCCACGCCAGGCACCGTTCGCCTCAAGGACGTATTCTGTGTGTATTGTACCTTTTTCGCCTTGCTTTGTCAATGTTCGTGCATTTGACAAACGTTTTATACTTCGTTATAATGAAATTACAAGTTAGTAAGGGGTGTGTTAAAGATGAGAAAACTGTTGTGTGCACTGTTAGCGTTACTGATGCTGCTGAGCATTGTCGGTTGCGGCAAGGACGATTCCGCCGACACCACGACCGACGCCGTCGAGGCGGGGGTGGTCGCCTTCACGGCAGCCGAAGCCGTCTTTGAAGAAGGCACCAAGGTCACCGCCGAAACGGTTACCGCCGGCGAGGTGTACGAGCGTGCCAAGACCGCTGTAAAAGCCGCTGAACCCGTCGCTCAAAAGTTCACCGTCTTTGAATTCAACGCCGTCAAGGACGAGGTCAAGGTACAGCCAAACGGCAAGCTCGCCGTGACCTTCCGTATTCCCGACGATTACAGCAATAACGTCAAAATCCTGTACGTCGCGGATGACGGCACCACCGAGGAGATTACCGCCACCGTCAACGCGGGCGAGCGCACCGTCGTGGCGGAGCTTGCTCATTTCAGCACCTACGTGCTGATCGATCTGGGTGAAACGGAAGGTGAAGGTACGACCACTACAGCGGAGATCGCTACGACCACCGAAGCGATAACGACTGAAACCGAATCCACGACTACCACGACAAAGCCTACTGCCGCAACGACGGCAATCGCAACCACCACGACGACAAAGGCAACCACCACGACGACCAAAGCGTCCTACTCCGCCTTCAAATCGTCGAACTGGCTGTTCCGCGTCATTGTCAACGATGGCGGACAATTCTGCAAATCCTACACCTTGGCGCTGAGCGACGGCGACCCGCGGATCGGCGAGGCGGTCGCCAGCCCCTATGAGGAGATGGTCCCGCCGGAATATCAGGACCAGGAAAAACCGGATTTTGAATTCGGCGGTATTCAGTGGTATAACGGCGCCGGCGGTGCCACCCCGCTTTCCTCTGTTACGGAAAACGGAGACACCGTCACGCTGATCGATGAAGACGGCAAACAGTTGGTACTCACCCGCACCGGCGAAACGACTGCGAAAGTGGTATCCAACACCATCGCCATCAACGTCAAAGCCGGCGATGTCTTCACAGCAACCAAATGATCCACAATCGTTAAAACGAGCGATGGGTAAAAACCCATCGCTCGTTTTTTGTTTGTTCCTAAAGGCTATTGTATCGTCTTTTCCTCAAATTCCGTTTGCGGTACCGCTTGTTCATCGTGGCGAGCCTCTCTAACAGGCACCGCTTTGATCATTTGCGCCACGGCGTCCCCCAAGAGCTTGACCCCTTCTTCGTTAGGGTGGATCATATCGTCCCGAAGATAGCGTTCTTTCTCTTTGTATATAAGCGAAAACAGGTCGTTGATACGAATATCCTCATCTTTAAACGCTTCCAACACGGCGGCGTTGTAACGAACGATATCCGAATTCTTGTGTGCCGGCGGCATCGGTCCCGGCAACGCATCCTTTTCATCACTGACAGGCGTTGTGGTGGCAAAGATCAACGTAGCACCCGTACTCTTCAGAACGCGAAGAATTTTCTTCATGTTCCGAACGTACTCGTCGAGCGATATAAAACAGCCGTCCTCTTTATACAAGATGGCGGTGTCCCACAGTCCCACGTTGAAATGAATAATATCGGGCGTCGGGAATTGCGTCAACCAAAACCGAAGGCTGTTAAGAACAAAGGAAGAAAACCGACAGTTGTCCTGCGGCGCATATACCGTATAGGCGTCCCCCAATCTCGCCTGTACCTCTTTTTCGTAAAACATCCGTATGGAATCACCGATCAAGAGCACGTTCATTGCAAAAGCCCTCCTTCATCCGTTCCGGTTTCTAAAAATTCTTGCACAGATTCGTTTTCGGATCGGTAGTGCGTATCAATCCAACAACTCCTCAAATCGCCTGCCTTGATCGTCCTGCCGAACCGTAGTTAACACTTGAAGGCAAACGCACCGACAACACACCCGTTATCATCGCCAGTATACACTGGAAACTTCCGGTCGTCAAGATATATTTTTTTAAGAAACACGAGAAGATCAACAGCCCTGTACACTTGCTCGTAAAGGGTCTGCCGTTCTCCTATCGGGTTTTAATGCGTAAACAACGGCATGGCGGTAAACAGGGTCGTGACAGCCCCACGAGCCGGCCTTGATCTTCTTAAAATCACCGCAAAAAAGCCGATAACGACAGGGGAGTTTAACCACTTTGACGCAGTCCGCACGACCGCAAAGAAACTTATTTGAAAGTCATTCATAATCGTGAGCTTCCATACTCATCGGGAACAAAAACGCCACGTATATACGATAACGCCATGTCGATCTCCGGTTTTGTAGCCAGCGTGTCAGAATACGCGGTCGCGTTTCCGCAAGCGGCACCTAACCGCAACGCATACGCATAGTCCTTTCGTTGCAGCCAACCCGCGATAAAGCCGGCAACCATACTGTCGCCGCACCCCACCGAGCTGCGCAATGTACCGGGCGCGTTTGCGATCGCATGACAAGCACCGGTCTCGTCAACCAGCAACGCACCGTCCTGTGCGCGGGAAACGAGCACGTTCCGCGCTCCCTCTTTCTGTAGCTGTCGTGCACACGGGACGATCTCCGCGGCGGTGTGTAGCTCTTTACCAAACAACGCACCCAGCTCATGATGATTCGGCTTGATAAGAAACGGTCGATAGGGCAACGTATCACGCAGTAGATCTTTCTCGGCATCCACCACGGTGAGCACCTCTCGCCCCTTCAACTGCCGCAGCATCTGCACGTACAGATCCTGCGGCAGACCGCTCGGCACCGAGCCCGCGAGTACCAACACGTCGTCGGAACAAAGGCTATCTAACCTTTGTAAAAGTCGGTCAACATCCGCCGCACCTACCGCCGGACCGCCCGCGTTGATATCAATCTCGGTATCGGTACGAATTTTCACGTTGATACGGGTCTCCCCCGCCGACAACTGCACAAAATCGCACACGATGCCCTCAGCGGTGAGCAGACTTTTCAGCTTTTCGCCCATAAACCCCGCCGTAAACCCAAGTGCGCGCGTAGGCACGGAAAGTCGGGCTAACACAGCGGACACGTTGATCCCCTTTCCGCCGTAGGTCAGGTATTCCCGCTCGGAGCGGTTGATATCGTGTGTCTGCAGATGCGGTACCTGCATAACATAATCCAACGCGGGGTTGCAGGTAACGGTATACACCATGATCTCTATCCCCTCTCTTGTAAAATCGGCTCGACAGTCGCTAAAAAATACGCGGTGATGGTTTCCGGCGTTTCCCGTCGCCCGCCGGCGAGCCACCAGCTGACAGCCTCCACAAAAGAAGAGGATAGGTGGTTGACGAGGTAATCCTCCGGCAAAACGGCGCTTTTTAACACGCCCTTTTCGGCATACTGGGATACGATCAGCTTTTTGAGATTGCTTTTAAAATAGCGGATAAATATCTCGTTGTTTTCGGAGGAAAGCAGTTCGAGAATGTTGCGGTCGTTTTCCTGCAAATGCCGAAGCAGATGTAAAAATACCGAGTCCGTCGCACTGCCGCAGGAGCGGTGATACTGTCCGTGCGGCAACCCCATCGCCGTGTCGATGATATGATCGAACAGCTCCTCACACAGCTCCTTGAGCAGGTAATCCTTGGTTTCAAAATGGGCATAGAAGGTGGTTCTGCCGACGTCGGCGGCATCAATGATCTCTTGTACCGAGATCTGGTGATAATGCTTGCCCGACAAAAGCTCTGTAAACGCATGGAAGATCGCTTCTCTGGTCTTCTTTTGCCGTCTGTCCATTGTGATCCCTCCCGAACAAATCCGCCGAACTGTTCCGTAAAGAACAATGCGATACTTTTGCTTATTGAACCTGCCCATCTCATCGTGTATATTAAAAAGCAAATACAGAACAGATTGTTTTGTAACAAACACAGTATACTCTCTTTTGCGAGGTGTGTCAAATGCTGAAAGAAATACCGAAACGACTGGAAAGTGTTCCCGCAACACTGCTCGGCGGTGTCTGTTTGGTGCTGAGCTTTGTGTTGCCGAAGGTTGGCGTTGAACCTCCGATAGATCCCGCGTGGATCACGGTGGTCATCAGCGGTCTGCCGTTGCTCTCCTCGGCAGTACGAAAACTCTGCCGCAACCGCGGGATCAGTAAGATATCCTCCGCACTGCTGATCTCCATCGCCATGATCGCGGCGATCGCGATCGGTGATCTGTTTGCCGCCGGTGAGGTCGCCTTTATTATGGCGATCGGTGAGATCCTGGAGGATCTGACGACCGGTCGCGCAAAGCGGGGCTTGACAAAGCTGATCGCGCTGGCACCGACGCAAGGGCGGCGACTCACAGCTGACGGGGAAGAACTCATCGCCGCCGACGCCATCTGCGAGGGCGACCGTCTCCGCATTCTGCCCGGCGAGACCATTCCGGTAGACGGCACGATCATCAGCGGGGAAACCTCGGTGGATCAATCCATTCTGACCGGCGAATCGTTGCCGGCAGATAAAGAAATCGGTGACGCGGTGTTCTGCGGTACCATCAACTGCTTCGGCGCGATCGATATTCGGGCAACAAAAGTCGGCGAGGACAGCTCCTTACAAAAACTGATCCGTATGGTCAAGGAAGCAGAGGAAAACAAAGCACCTACCGCACGCATCGCGGACAGGTGTGCAAGCTGGTTGGTACCTGCCGCATTCCTTATTGCGATCGTCACCGGACTCGTTACCGGCGATATTACGCGCGCCGTGACCGTACTGGTCGTGTTCTGCCCGTGTGCACTGGTGCTGGCCACCCCCACCGCGATCATGGCGGCGATCGGGCAAGCGACCCGCCACGGTATCATCATCAAATCGGGTGAGGCGTTGGAAAAGATGGGCAAGGTCGATACCGTCGCTTTCGACAAGACCGGCACACTCACCTATGGACGGTTGGCGGTATGTGATTGCGTCCCGCTCGACAGTACGGTAACGTCGGACGCCCTGCTCGCGCTTGCGGCAGCGGCAGAGAGCAAAAGTGAGCATCCGCTCGGCAAGGCGATCGTAAGCTGTGCAAAAGAACGGAAATTGCCGCTTTTGGAATCCGACGCCTTTACGATGACAGCAGGGATGGGCATCACCGCACAGATCGCAAACGCAACCGTCTTATGCGGCAACGAAGCCTATTTGCAGAAAAACGGCGTTGCGCTGAATGAAAAAGCAGCCGATATAGCAGCACAAATGCGTTCCCAAGGCAAAGCAATAGTTGTCGTTGCCGAAAACGGCAAGACCGTGGGGTTGATCGCGCTTTCCGATACCTTGCGCCCGGAGGCGACGCAGATGGTCACTCGTCTGAGCAATATGCGTACGGAGACGGCGTTGCTGACCGGCGACAACATCCTGACGGCTCACTATTTTGCCGAACGGGTGGGCATTCGCAACGTGCACGCCGAACTGCTTCCCGAACAGAAGGTGGCGTGTATCGCGGCACTGCAGGCGGACAACCACACGGTGTGTATGGTGGGCGACGGCGTAAACGACGCACCCGCTCTCAAAACGGCAGGTGTCGGAGTCGCTATGGGCACTATGGGCAGCGATATTGCTGTCGAGGCGGCAGACGTCGCCTTGATGGGAGACGATCTGTCCAGGATCCCCTATCTCAAACGGCTGTCCGTGGCGACCGTGCGAACCATCGCCTTCAGCATTACGTTATCGATGCTCATCAACCTGCTGGCCGTTCTCCTGTCGGTATTGGGACTGTTGACCCCCACGACCGGCGCTCTGGTTCATAACGCGGGTTCGGTGTTCGTGGTGTTGATCGCGGCACTGCTGTATGACCGAAAATTTGAATAAAGTAAGCGGCGGCAGGATTCTGTGATCCTGCCGCCGTTCGTTTATTCCAGTATGGTGATGAGTTCCTCGGTCGTCTTGCGTGTTTTGGCGCGAAGCTTGTCATCGGCTTTCGCATAGCCGAGGGAAACGACCAAGCGTATCGCGCCGTCAATGCCGCAAAGCTCGCGGATCTTATCGCCGTTCAGCCAACCGAGGATGCAGGTGGAAAGCCCCTGCGTAGTTGCCTCAGCGGTGAGGTACGCCGTGGCGATCCCGATGTCAATGGAACGGTAATCCGTGCCCGTCACCTTCGCGCCGACCGTCGTGGATTTGATGTTCGGCTTTTCGGACACTACGATCTGCACCGGCGCGTCCGAAGAAAACTTGTTCGCACCCATACCCTGCGTCGCCTTGGCGACCTGTTTGGCGAGCTCACCCGTACACACCGTCAAGTGATACGGCTGACCGTTGCTGGCAGACGGCGACAGCCGCGCTGCCTCCAGTATCCGCGCAAGCTTTTCGGGCTCCACCGCACGATCCGCATCAAAGCTGCGGCAGGATTGGCGGGCGTTGGCAATTTCTAAAAAATCCATATATCTATCCCCTGTCAACTGTTTTTTCATCCAGATATGCGGGCAGCCCTGTTCGTCCTCAACTTCACCGTAGGCGACGTAACCGAGCCTTTCATAAAACCCTCTGGCGTGATACTGTGAATGAAGCACAAGGCTCTCTCCGCCGACGGACTGTACGTACCGCTCGGCTGCCGTGACCAGATCGCTGCCGTATGCCTTGCCGCGATGCTCCTTGAGCACACACAGCCTGCCCAGCACGTAGGTACCGTCCTGCGCAAAAACACGGCACGTTGCGATCGGCCGTTCCTCATCATCGAATAACACGAAATGCGTAGCATCGCCGTCGATCTCATCCACTTCGTCCACAAACCCCTGTTCGTCCACAAAAACAGGGATACGTACCGCAAGCGCCGCATCCGGCACACCGTGAAACGCCTGAATGTGCATAGCTATCTCATCCTTACGTATGCTTTCTTTTATCAGTATATCATAACGATGCGTTTTTTCAATAATATTCCGTCGATCCCCTCTTGTTTTTTCAATAGCCCTGCGCTATTCTAAAGATAAGCATGTCCAAAAAATAACATAGATTGTCCTTTGCGATCATTGTAATTCCCCTGTTAGATCAGTATAATGCATACAGTTAAATCGATATTTCAAAAAACAGGTGGTCCAAATGCGTAAAAGGGATATCAATATGGTAGAGGGAGCGCTTTTGCCGAATATTATTCGCTTTGCTATCCCGATGATCTTTACCAACGTGTTGCAATTGGCATTCAATGCCGTTGATCTGGTGGTCGTTGGCAACTTTGGTCTGCCGAACTCGGTGGGTGCCATCGGCGCCACCGGTTCCATCACCCAACTGATCGTGTTGTTTTTCTCGGGGTTATCCGTTGGTGTGGGTGTCACCATTGCGCAAGCGATCGGTGCGAAAGACGATCAGATGGTTCACCGTGCCGTGCATACCGCATTGCCGACAGCCATTCCCTGCGGTTTATTTTGCACGATAATCGGTCTTTTGTTTGCCGAACCGTTACTCACGTGGCTCGGAACACCAGCCGACGTGTTACCGTACTCGGTCCGGTATATGCGGATTATCTTCTGCGGCGTGCCGTTCCTGCTCATCTACAACTTTTTAGCCGCCGTTCTGAATGCCGCAGGCGATGCCAAAGGACCATTTGTGTATTTAACGACTGCCGGTGTTGTGCACCTGATATTAAACCTCTTTTTCGGCATCGTATTGAAGATGGACGTAACAGGCGCCGCGCTCGCTACCATTCTGTCGCAAGCGCTCTCCGCCATTTTGGTTACGATCGCCCTGATGCGCCGTACCGATGCGTGCCGGCTCGTATTATCCAAAATGCGGATCTATGCCGCACCCTTTAAGAAGATTTTGTTGTTCGGCGTACCCACCGGTCTGCAAAACGCACTGTTTTGCATCTCCACCACACTCATTCAATCGTCCGTCAACTCGTTTGGCTCGGCAGTGATGTCCGGCAACTCGGCAGCACAAAGCTTGGATACCTTTATCAGCACCGCTATCAACGGATTCAAATTTGCCGCAATCAACTTTGTCAGTCAGAATATGGGTGCTCGGCAATACGGCCGCGTCAAGAAGATTCTGGGCATTTGTATTGCCTGCGGCGCCGTTGTCGGCGGGTTGCTCGGCTTGCTTGTGTGGGGCTTTGGACCGCAACTGCTGTCTATTTACATTCCCAATGCGCCAAAGGAGGCTATCAACGCGGGAATGCTCCGCTTAACCTTTATGGCGCTGTTCTATTTCTTGTATCCGCTGTTGGACGTCCCGACCGGCGTGTTGCGCGGCATGGGTGCCTCCACCACCTCCATGCTTACCTCGGTACTCGGCATTTGCGGGTTTCGCGTGTTGTGGATCTACACCGTGTTTGCACAGTTCCGCAGCTTGGAGATCTTGTACGTTTCCTTCCCGATTTCATGGGTGCTGACAGGTATCAGCCAGTTGATTGCCATCGCCGTTATCTATAAACGAATCGTAAAAACACCGGCACAAAATACGTTGAGGATGTGAACGCAATGTTTGCAACAGAATATACCGATAAGCGGGCAGATGCTTTAAACAAAATATCGTTCCCGCATTTGGAGCTGCCCTTGAATTTGAACATTCTTTGGGTCAGTGCGGCGGGAAAAGCCCATCTCAACACCAACATTCGCAAACACGCCCATGAGCATTCGTTTTTTGAACTCCACTTTGTGCTCGACGGCATCATTGCTTACACGTGCGGCACCGACGTGTTCACCTTAAACAGCGGTGAAGCGTTGTTCATCCCGCCGCACACCAAGCATCACTATCAGCCGAGCAGCGAGGCACTCAAGATCACACTTGCTTTCTCGGCAGATGACAATGCGCTGGAGCTGTTACAGTTGAAAAACCGAGCGGCAACACGTGTTGACTATTCGGATAAGATCACCCAGTGTCTGAATTTCATCTTGCGTCACAGCGAGATTTCGGATCTGTTCACCTCACAACTGATCGTGGGCAGAGCATTGGAAATTGTGTACTCCTTCCTATATGCGCTGAATATCAAGATCCCCAAAAACAGTAACGATTCTCGTGATCCTCGCTTTTTCATGGCAAAAGCCTATATTGAAAACAATAGCGACAAATTGCTGACCTGCAACGACGTTTCAAAAGAATGCTGTCTGTCCACAAAACAACTAAGTCGGATTTTCAAAACGGAAACCGGACAAACTCTCGCTGACTACATCGGGGCTTGCAAAATCAAACAGATCAAGCGGCTCTTACTTGACACTCAATACAGCGTGAAAGAAATCGGGTTTTTGTTAGGCTTTGAAAACGAAAGTAATTTTGTGTCGTTCTTCAAACGACACTGTGAGTTGCCCCCCGGTGCCTTCCGCGCAAAAATGTCCGAAAAATGAAACAGATTGTCTTGTATGAACATTGCAAGAATGAAAAGGATTGCCGTATAATCGGCTTGGGAAGGTTGGTGTTTCCTGATGATGGAAATCGCTCGCAAGAATTACACGGTGATTATTGAAGATCCGGTCATGCACGTGGACAATGAGGCGCGTCACAGAAGCGGTCACATGTCTCATGCCATGACCGAGTTTGCACCGAACTGCTTTATTGATTTTAACGCAAACTACTCGGCTGTTCGTAAAGGCGGCCACTACTGCTACGGCTGGGTGGAATACTGTATCTCGCGCGACGGCGGTAAAACCTACTCCGAGTTGCAGGAGTTCCCCTATTCGCGAAAGAGCTTTGAAGACGGTCTGTTCACCATCTCGGTTGAAAAAGCCGTCACGGCAGACGACGGTACTATTTTGGCATTTTGCCTGCGCAACAGTGCCCTTGCTGAAATGTTCTGCGTGCCGTGGGAAACGCCCACCGTGGTTCGAAGCCACGATCAAGGCAAGACGTGGGAAGAAGCGGATGAAACGTGCTTCCCGTACAAAGGCCGCATTTACGATGCGTTTGTGCGCGACGGCGTGATTTATGTGCTGCAATTCTGCAACGACTATATGTGGGGCTCCACAGACGAACATAAATACCGCTTGTACAAGAGTTTTGATAACGGCAAGACATTTGTGGAAATTTCTGTCATTCCGTTCACCATTGATACCCGCTCCTACGGCGCGATGATCTTTGATGCGGAAAACGTCCTGCACACCTACGTCTACATCAAATCCGACGAGTTACATCTCGACCACGCCATCAGCAAAGACGAGGGTAAAACATGGGAGATCGTGGATCAGGTGTACGTGGATCAAGCCATCCGCAACCCGCAGATCGAGTTGATCGACGGCGTGTACGTGATGCATGGCCGTTCACACTGCCTCGGTGACGAGGGACAATATCCCGGCGACAGTTTCGTTCTCTACACCTCCGAGGATGCTTACCACTGGAACGAAGCCATTGTGATGGTAACAACCAAATCGGCAGGTCAATTTTACTCGGAAAACCTGAAATTAACAGACGAAAACGGGAGCTTCCTGTTGGTCCAATATTCCGAAGTGTTTTCGGGCAAAGGCTTTCAGGTGAACGTGAAGCATCTCAAACTCAGAATAAAACGGTAACCATTGTCAACGTAAAAACGCGGGTATCTGACGATCTGACGATACCCGCGTTTTTTATTTGATAAAACTCGTCGAAACGCGTTTTTCTTTTTCGGGCAGGCCGAACGCTTCCTTGCCGAGCGCAATGCTCTTCATTAAAAAGGTCATATTCTCGGCAAGCACGCGCATCGTTTGCAGGCCCTCCGCATCCTCGGCCGCCTGACCGGGCGCTCTGCCGTGTACGCTGTTCCAATACTGGCTGGACGCGATCGGCATACCGGAAATGGTGAAATACTTGTTCAGCTGGTCAAACGCCGCCGAACAGCCGCCGCGCCGTGCGACCGCTACCGACGCCCCGACCTTCATCGTCTTGTCAAAGCCGGTGCTGTAAAACAACCGATCCAACAGCGCGGTCAACGTGCTGTTGGCGGCGGCGTAATACACCGGGCTGCCGAGCACCAAACCGTCACACTGTTCGAGCTTGGGGGCGAGTTCATTGACGATATCGTCAATGGCGCATTTTCCGGTCTTGACGCACTGAAAACACGCGACACAACCGCGAATATCCCGATTGCCCACCTGAACGGTTTCGGTCTCGATCCCGTTTTTGGCAAACACCTTTTCCATTTCCGCCAATGCCACCGCGGTGTTGCCGCCCACACGCGGACTGCCGTTTATCAATAACACTTTCATGATCGTTCCTCCTTAATAGCTCTATTATACGGCATTTGACTCGCCACGGCAAGAGCTTTCTCCTTTTTCAAGAGAGTCTTGCAAAGCTGAAAAAACGTGGTATACTAAATATAAGGATCGTGAAAGGAGGCTGCTTTGTGAATTTACAGGAATCCGGCGAGATGTATCTGGAAACCATCTATCTGCTGTCCAAGCAAAAAGCCTCTGTCCGCAGCATCGACGTGGCGGAGGAAATGGGCTATTCCAAGCCCAGCGTCAGCCGCGCCGTCGGGCTTCTCAAAAACGGCGGATTCATCACGGTGGATGAAAACGGCTTTTTGAAGCTGACGGAAATCGGTATCACCGTCGCCGAGCGCACCTACGAGCGCCATCGGGTGCTGACCGGCTTTTTCGTAAAGCTCGGTGTCGATCCTGAGATCGCGTCAGAAGACGCCTGCAAGATCGAACACGTGATCAGCAGTGAGACCTTCGACGCGATCAAGGCACAGTTATAAGAAAAGAAACCGCCGCATCACAGTGTGATGCGGCGGTTGTTATGTCAGTCGATCGCGACCTCGTCCTTGTGTTCTTCCATAAACTGCAGGATGGTGTCGACCTTGCCGATCGCGCCGTTGGCGCCGATCGCCATGATGCAGTGCGTACCGACGGCATTGGCAAACTGGCCGCTGCGGCGATAATCCCAGCCCATCGCAAGACCCGACAGGAATCCGGCACAGAACGAGTCGCCCGCACCGGTGGTATCCACCGGTTTTACCGACAAATAGGTCGGTAATACGTAACGTTTTTCGCGGGTCTCACAGATCAGGGCACCCTTGCTGCCGATCTTGATGATGACCGTCTTAACGCCTCTGTCAAAGAAGAAATCCGCAATGCGGTCGGCATCGGTCTCGCCCGTCAGCTTCACCGCTTCGTCGTAGCTGGGCATAAACAGATCCAAATACGGCAGCACGGCTTCGATCTTCGGCAACCACACACCCTCGGAATCCCATGCGGTATCCATAACCGTGAATTTGCCCGCTTCCTGCATACGTTTCATGAATTGCGCACAGGGCTCACCGTCAAATTTCGTGAGCAGCATGGCACCCGCAACAAAAATGATGTCGCACGAAGCGATCACCTCTTCGTCAATGTCTTCCGGGACAAACTCCCCGGTGCTGGCGGGACTATACATAAAGCTGCGCTCGCCGGAGGAGGAGATACACGCCACCGAACCGGTGGTCGGAACGCCGTTGCGTACGCGGACACCCTTAACGCCGGTTCCCGCTTCTGCTGCGGCACTTCTGACAAAATTACCGAAATTATCGTCACCAACCAAGCAAATGAGCTCCGACGGGATACCCATCTTTCCCATATCCATGGCGGCATTGGCGGCACAACCGCCCACGTGCATCTGCACGTCGTCCACGTACTGCAACACACCCGGAGCGGGGATCGCATCCGCGGGTTTTACCAAAATATCCGTTGTCACACTACCGACACAGGCAATTCGTTTCATAACTCTGTTTGCTCCTTAAAAACAAGTATTTACAATGATATCATACCGCGTTTCAAGCAATCTGTCAATCGGTTTTACCATAAAACCCGTCACGGCCGACGGTTTCCCCGCGCTGTACCTGTCGGTATGCTTTCGGCGAAAAAGAAAAACGCTCTTTGAACAGTTTGCTGAAATAATACACGTCCGAAAATCCGGATTGTGCCGCAACCTCCGTGATGCTCAAATTACTTTCAATCAACAAGTTGACCGCCGTTCGCAGCCGTAACGAGATCAGATATTGCGCCGGTGTGGACGCGTACCGTTTTTTGAACAGCGTGCGAAAATATTTGGTGCTCATATCAAACCGCTTCGCGACGTCTTCGATTTTGAGTGACGTGTCGGTGTAATGCTCGGTCATATACGCGTGGGCATTTTCGATTTTACTGCGGGTACCGTGCGCGATGTATTCCCCCTGCGCGCTTTTGAACAGAAACGCAATCAGCGAGTAAACGATGGAGGCTGCCTCACAAGCGTTGATCGGCGAGTGCAGATTTCGGTAGCTGAGCGCTTTCAAAAACAAATTCTTAATTTCGGGATTTGCCGTACAGTCGCAAGCGGTGGGCGGCAGATCGAATTCCCCGAAAAAACTGATGCAAACGGATCTTCCCGGCTCCACGCACTGAACGGAATACCGACTGGTTTTGGGGATGAATACCAGCGTATCCGCTTTAACGTTCAGCATGTCGGAATCGAATTTGTGATCGTACTGTCCGGAAAGCTGATACGCCACAATGTAGGTCTTAAAATTCCCCTCGTTTTTCCAAACTTTACGATTGGTCTGATAATAATAGATCGAGGACACGGATTCGATAAACATCACGGCAGTCACCTCGAATTTATTATACAAAAAAGTTACTGAAAAATCAATAATTTGTTCCCTTTTGTATAAAAAGTGTCGTTTTCTCTATTCCTATGTTTTTTCCTTTCCGTATAATGAAGGTGAAAGGTCACATCGTTTTTTGAGGAGGAATCTGTATGAATTACGATCATATCCGAACCGAATTAAACCACTTCTATTTTGAGAAGCTTCCGCTCATAGCGGGAGGCATCCGCGATTCGGCGTTTGAACGGCTGGATGCGTATGCGGAAGATCACGCAACAGCTTCTTCCTATGAATTAAAGGCGAAGCAGTACGAGGTCATTACGGATCTGATCGATCCCGTATTGTTTGAGGATATTCCGTTTTTTTATGAAACGGGCGTATTGACCGCATTCTGTGACGGCAGTTATGCGCGCGGGAATTTTATCCACGCAAACGGCTGGCTGTACATGCGAAACGAGCATCTGTTTAAGGATGCAGACCCCTATGCTTTTGATCTGTACACACAGCAAAAAGCCTGCGGATTGTATATCCAGTGCGGCACGTACACCGATCGCATGCACTTGGGGATACCCTTTAAGAAAGTGTTTGCAGTGGGTCTTAAGGGCATTTTAGAAGAGCTTGAGGCGGAAAGAAAGAATTGCACGACCGAAGAGGAAGCGGCGTTTATTGACTGCGCTGCCGCCGGTATTCAGTCGTTGTGCCGTATTGCGGAAAAGTTTGCCGCTGCGGCCGAAAAAAGAGGTCTTAACGAGATCGCAAGGCTTGCCTCCAAGGTGCCGTTCAATCCTCCCGAAACCGTCCACGAGGGTCTGTGTGTACTGGCCTTTATGAGAAAGGCGTTAGGCAGCTTGGAAGGGATGGGCTTCAGTTCCTTCGGACGTGTGGACGTTTTGCTCGAACCCTTATATGAAAACGATATCCAACGCGGCGTAACGGACGATACGTTGCTGGATCTGATCACCAAGTTTTTGCTTATCTGGGACTGCACCCTGAACAGATCGCAGAAACTCGAAAAGGGCTTTGAGTACGAGCTGGAAAACACCCTCACCTTAGGCGGCTGTGACGAAAGCGGCAACCCCGTCTTTAACGGTATTACGAAATTGTTCTTAAAAGCCAGAGATGCCGAGAATATTCTGTATCCAAAAATGATGCTCCGTTACAGTGGATCCTCTCCGGAGGAGTATCTGGAAACGATCGGTGACAGTCTGTTAGCAGGCAAAGGCTTCAGCCTGTTTGCCAACGACGACGCTCTCATTCCCGCTCTTGTCGACTCCGGAATGGAGAAAGCGGACGCCTGCGACTACGTCGTCGGCGGCTGCTGGGACGTTCTGATCCCGAACGCGTATATTCACAATTCCAGTGAATACTTCGGGGTCGAAACGCCCCTGGTTTGGTCGATCTACAACTATCAAGACAAAATGGAACGGTCTCAGATCCATTTTGAATCGTTGGAGGATTGCCAAAGCTTCGAAGAGCTGTATCGCCGTTATCTCGGCGGCATCCGCCGTATTGCGGTACAAAAGGCGGCGTTGCAAAGCCGCGGTGTTCGGGTGTGGCCTCACGTGAACCCTATGTGCACCCTGTCTGCGTTGATGGAGCCCTGCATCCCCCAACGGAAGGATATCACCGCCGGCTCCGGCAAATACAGCAAGGAGACCGTCTATTTCACCACCTTCTCCGAGACCGTCGACTCCTTAATGGCGATCAAGGAGCTGTGCTTTGAGCAAAAGGTGTGCACCGTGCGTGAATTGTTTGACGAGTGCCGAAACGAATGGCCCAACGAGGCGCTGCGGCTCAAGGCAAAGAAGTGTCCCTCCCACGGCGACGGTTCCGAAAAGTCGGCGAGGTTTGTTGCCGACTTTATCGACGATATATATGAAGTGTTCAGCGACCTGCCCACTGCCTATGGCGGCAAATTCCGTCTCGGTTCAAACCATTACACCGAGATCATACGCAACCGAAACGAGATTCCCGCCTTACCCAGCGGCAGAAAAAGAGGCGACTTTTTGAGTGCGGGAATCACGCCTGTCAGACAACAGAACGAGGCGTCCTTGTTTGATCTGTTTGACAGCTTGCGGTATGTGGATACCAACAAGCTGGCGGCATGCGTCTCCTTGACGCTGACGCTGCCGGCGGGAAAACTGAATTCCGACAACATCGTGAATTTCTTCAAAATGGCGGCGCGCAGTAGAACGATGTCCATTCAGCCCAACTGCGTGAACAAGGAGGACCTGTTGGCGGCACAAAAGGATCCCGCCAATTACGGTCACATCATTGTAAGGGTCTGCGGGTTTTCCGCCCCCTTTGTAATGCTTCCGCCCGAATATCAGGAAGAAGTCATCACACGGACGATGTCGGGGGTATAAACCGTGCTGCAAATTTGTCATATCCAGGATTTCTCACTGCACGACGGTCCGGGGATACGAACGACCATTTTCCTTGCCGGATGCCCTCTCAGATGCACCTGGTGTCATAATCCCGAAACGCAACAGATGACCGCCACCCTGATCTACGAGGAAAAAAAGTGCATTTCGTGCAAGCAATGTACGGTTTGTCCAAACGGCGTACATGCGTTTACGCCTCAGCATATCGTTTCAAGGGAGAGCTGTACACGTTGCGGTCACTGCGTTGCGGTGTGTCCCACAGGCGCCCTGGAGCTTTCCCACAAAGAACTTTCCGACGAGGAATACTACCGATTGGTCGCCCGACAAAAACGGTTGTCCGGCACGGACGGCGGGATCACCTTTTCGGGCGGCGAGCCGCTCCTGCAAGGCGAAAAGCTCCTTGAGCTCATCGAAAAAACAGAGATACACACCGCCATCGAAACCTGCGGCTATGCCGATGAAGACTTGTTTGAGCGCGTGGTTGCAAGCGTCGATTACGTGATGTTCGACCTGAAGCTCGCGGATGATTCGCTGCACCAACAATACACCGGCGTTTCCAACAAACGCATTCTCAAAAACTTAGCACATTTACGAAACTCCGGTACCCCGTACATCCTCCGGACTCCGTTGATTCCGGGCATTACCGACACGGCTGAGAATTTGGACGCTTTGTCAACCATCGTGGGAAATGATAACTGGGAAAAGCTGGAGTACAATGTGTTGACCCCGGCAAAATACGCCCGCATCGGGAAAGCATATTCTCTATGATCTAAATGTTAAAGCAAAAGCGACACGGCGCATTACGCGTCGTGTCGCTTTGTTTGATCAAACGAATCTGCTTATTTCAGCGCTTCGGAAACCGCCACGGCGCAAGCAACGGTCGCGCCGACCATCGGGTTGTTACCATCTCCTATGCCGCACATTTCACAAGCACTTATCAAAACTCACAAAACCCTTGAAAAGCCCTTATTTCAAGCGGTTTTCCCAGATTGTCTTCCCCATATTAAAATCTATCATCACCCACAATAATTTATGATTTTTTAGATTTTGGGGTACAAAATGGGTACAAGCATTTCGGGATAAATTTACCCTTCCTCTGCTATGAGTGATAATAAGTAGCTCGAAATTATAGAGTGTTGTCTTAGGTAGACGGAAGTGCAACACTCTTATCTAAAACAAAGATTGGAGGACCAACATTGAGTAAGATTATATCAATTATATCATGCAAAGGCGGTGTTGGCAAGAC
>CAZBAO010000005.1:0-31678 GCA_964490085.1 uncultured Eubacteriales bacterium
TATGAAACGTTTTAACATCACCGTCAACGGCAAGGCTTATGACGTACAGGTCGAAGAAGTCGGGGGCGCGGCACCTGCTGTCGCACCGGTAGCCGCTCCCGCTCCTGCTCCTGTCGCTGCTCCTGCTCCGGCACCTGCTGCCGCTCCTGCGCCGGCGGCCGAGGCTGCTCCTGCACCCGCTGCTGCTCCCGCTCCTGCGGTCGGCACTGAAACGGTTTGTGCGCCGATGCCGGGTACGATCGTCAACATTACGGTCTCTGCCGGCCAGTCGGTTAAGTCCGGCGACGTTTTGCTGGTGCTTGAGGCCATGAAAATGGAAAACGAGATCATGGCACCCCACGACGGCGTCGTTGCCGGTATACACGTCAACAAAGGGGATAGCGTGGATTCCGGTACATTGCTTGTTTCTCTGCAATAATTCGGGAAAGGAAGGATCACCATGGCAAAGGTCGGAATTACCGAAACCATCCTGCGTGACGCGCATCAGTCGCTGATCGCCACCCGTATGACAACGGAGGAAATGTTGCCGGCGTTGGAGCTGCTCGACGATATTGGCTTTCATTCTCTGGAGTGTTGGGGGGGCGCGACGTTCGACTCCTGCTTACGGTTCTTAAACGAGGATCCGTGGGAGCGGTTGCGCACGCTGAAAAAGCATATGCCCAAAACGCCTCTGCAGATGCTGTTCCGTGGTCAGAATATGCTGGGATACCGGCACTACGCGGACGACGTTGTGGAATATTTCGTACAGAAATCGGTTGCCAACGGTATCGACGTCATTCGTATTTTTGACGCGCTGAACGATATCCGCAACTTAGAGACCTCTATCACCGCTGCGAAGAAAGAAAAGGGCGCGCACGTGCAGGTCGCGGTAAGCTATACCACCGGTCCTGTACACAATGTCGAACATTTTGTGAAATATGCAAAGCAGTTGGAGGAAGCCGGTGCGGATTCCATCTGTATTAAGGATATGGCGGGCCTGTTGGTTCCCTACGATACCTACACACTGGTCAAAGAGATCAAAAACGCCGTTTCCATTCCGGTGCAGTTGCACTCCCACGCCACGGCAGGCATTGCCGATATGGTGCTGATGAAGGGTATTGAAGCCGGTGCAGACGTGATCGATACCGCCTTATCTCCGCTGTCGATGGGTACTTCTCATCCCGCGACCGAGTCGATGGTCGCGGCCTTGGCGGGTACGGAATACGATACAGGCTTGGATCTGGTCAAGCTCAAGGAGGTCAGCGGTTACTTTGCCGGTCTGCGCAAAAAGTATCTGGAGAACGGTCAGCTGAACCCGAAGATGCTTGAGGTCGATACCAACGCACTGATCTATCAGGTGCCGGGCGGTATGCTGTCCAACCTCGTCAGCCAGCTCAAGCAGGCGGGCAGAGAGGATCAGCTCGAAGAAGTGCTGATGGAAGTGCCGCGCGTCCGTGCGGATGCCGGCTATCCGCCGTTGGTTACCCCTTCTTCTCAGATCGTGGGCACGCAGGCCGTGTTCAATGTCATCGGCGGCGAGCGGTATAAGATGGTCACCAAGGAATTCAAGGGCTTGGTACGCGGCGAATACGGCGCGACCCCCGCACCGATCGATCCTGAATTCGTGAAGAAGATCATCGGCGATGAAGAACCCATTACCTGTCGTCCGGCGGATCGCTTGGAGCCGGAGCTGGATAAGCTGCGTGAGGAAATGAAGGAATGGTATGAGCAGGAAGAAGATGTGCTCAGCTACGCGCAGTTCGGTCAGGTCGCGGTCAAGTTCTTTGAGAACCGCCGTAACGAGAAGTATCACATTGACGGCAAGCACCTGAACTCGGAAGAACAGGTACACCCCGTGTAATATTGAACTGATATACGCTATCCGAAAGCCTCTGTCAAAAGAGGCTTTCGGATATGTGCACTTATAAAGGAGTGTCTGTATGATACGCAGTATGACCGGCTACGGCCGCCATCAGGCAGTCGTGAACGGATGGGACGTTACAGTGGAACTCAAATCCGTCAACCATCGGTATTTTGAATATTCATCCCGTTTGCCCCGCACCTGCGGCTTTTTGGATGACAAGCTGAAATCCTACCTACAACAAGAAATTGCACGCGGTAAGGTCGACGTCTACGTGTCGTTGGATGCCGTAGAACAGGCGGACAGCGTAGTTGAAGTGAACACGGCACTGGCCGAGGCTTACCGTGAGGCACTGGATAATTTGGCGGTTGACCTTGAGGTCCGCAACGATATTTCCGTGATGAACATAGCCCGTTTTCCCGACGTGTTGACCGTCCGTAAGACCGAAGCCAACGAGCAGGAAATCTGGAACGCCGTTCAACAGGTGGCGGCTGTTGCGCTGGAAAAGTTTGTGGCGATGCGCGAGCTGGAAGGCGTACGTATGCGTGAGGACGTGCTCAGCCGCCGTGAAACACTGTTGGAAGCTGTTTCCGTCGTAGAGGAGCGTTCGCCGCAGACGGTGCGCGAGCATATGGAGAAAGTGGAGGCGCGCATGCGTGAACTGCTCGGCACGGCGACCGTGGATGAACAGCGCTTGCTGACGGAGGCTGCTATCTTTGCGGATAAGATCGCCACGGCGGAAGAGACCGTGCGTTTGCGCAGTCATTTGGATCAGCTGCAGACGCTGGTCAACAGCGATGAGCCGATCGGCAGAAAGCTTGATTTCTTGGTGCAGGAGATCAACCGTGAGACCAACACCATCGGCTCTAAGGCGTCTGATCTGCAGCTTGCGCAGGTGGTCGTGGATATGAAGGCGGAGATCGAAAAGATCCGCGAACAGATTCAAAACATTGAGTGATGTCGGGAGGGACGGCATATGCGCCTTGTGAACATAGGCTTTGGTAATATGGTTGCCGCCGGCCGTTTGATTGCGATCGTCAGTCCGGAATCGGCTCCGATCAAGCGTATTATTCAGGATGCCAAGGATCGCGGCACCTTGATTGATGCGACCTACGGCCGCCGCACCCGCGCGGTGCTGATCACGGACAGTGATCATGTGATCCTGTCGGCTGTACAGCCGGAAACCGTGGCGAACCGCTTTGAGGATGAGGGGGAGGAATTGGAACATGGCGAATGATCCGACTCCCGGCTTACTGATCGTTTTTTCCGGTCCGTCCGGTTGCGGAAAGGGAACGCTGGTGGCGAAGCTACTCGAAAAACGCGCGGATACCGTTCTTTCCGTGTCGGTAACAACGCGTGCTCCGCGCCCGGGCGAGGTTGACGGCGTGCATTACTTTTTTAAGACCCGCGAAGAAGTGGAGCAAATGATACGCGAGGACGCCTTGCTCGAATACGCGCAGTACAGCGGTAACTATTACGGCACGCCGCGTGCGGCCGTGGAGGAGCATTTGCGGGCAGGCCGCAACGTTATATTGGAGATCGATGTGCAGGGTGCTGTGCAGGTCATGGAGCGCTGTAGCGATTACGTCTCTATCTTCCTGACCGTTCCCTCCATGGAGGAACTTGAGCGCCGTCTGCGCGGTCGCGGAACGGAAAAAGAAGAGTGGATACAAACGCGTATGCAAGCTGCCAAAAGCGAGCTTGAGTACGTTGATCGCTATCAATATACCGTCTTGAACGACGAGGTTGATGCCGCCTTTGATCGGCTCAACTCCATTATTGAAACCGAAAAAACGCGGAAAAATCCGCAATAATAAACGGAGGAATGAAATATGTTAAAACCGACCGACATTGAACAGTTAAAGGGTAAAAACAGCCGCTACGCGGTTGTCATTGGTGTTGCGAAGCGTGCTCGCAGTATTGCGCAGGATGCAGAGGACAACGGTGTCGTGTTGACCGAAAAACCGGTGAGCATGGCGATCTTGGATTTTACCGAGGGTGACTACAAGATGGTTGCAGGTGGCGATCTCCGGGAATAATCGCACATTACCAACAGACAGGGAGGAGTCGGCATGACGCAGACCGCTGTAGCGAAAGTAGCAGTGGAGCAGACGGCGTTTCATTTTGATAAGCTGTACAGCTACCGCGTCACGTCAGACCTGCCGGGGCTTGTGACGGGTTGCCGCGTGCTGGTGCCTTTTGGAAAAGGCAACCGTTTTCGGCAGGGTGTTGTTATGGAGCTGGAACACGTCGTGCCGGAACAAGCGGAAACGCTGAAACCGGTGATGGCGGTGCTGGACGAACACCCGTTGTTGAATGAAGAACTGATTGCACTGACACGGTGGATGAAGGAACGCACCTTCTGCACGGTGTTTGACGCCGTGCGCGCCATGCTGCCCACGGGATTGTATTGGAACGTCAAACCGGTATATCGGCCGGTACTGCCTCTTCCCGAACAGGAAAAGCAAAAGATGTCATCGGACGAAGCGGCGCTGTATACGCTCGCCTGCACGATGCTGATGCGTTCACCCGACGGAATCGCCGGTGATAAACTACTTAGTTGTGCGGGCTTGGCTCATGCGGATAAGCTACCGGAGATGATGGTGAAAAAGGGGTGGTTTTCCCGCGGTGAGGATGCCTATCGTCGCACGGGGGATGCCGCCCGCCGTATGGCACGGCTTACCGTGCCGCCGGAGGAACTCGAAACGGCGATGCGGGATGCCCGCGTTACCCCGAAGCAACGATCGGTATTGGCCCTGCTGGAGGAGGTCTGTACAGCGTCCGTTAAGGAGCTGTGCTATCTCGCCGGTGTGACCGGTGCCGTTTTGTCGGCTTTAGAGAAAAAACAGCTGGTCGAATGTTACGATCAGGAAATTCTGCGTTCTCCGTTTACCGCGATCTCGCCGCGTCCGACGGCGGTCGATCTCAATCCCGAACAGCAGACAGCCTTTGATGAGATCAAGGCCCGTTACGAGGAACCGAACGCCGCCTGTGCGCTGCTGTACGGTGTGACCGGAAGCGGAAAAACGCAGGTGTATATCAAGCTGATCGACACGGTCATCGCCGACGGTAAGCAGGCGTTGGTGCTGGTTCCTGAGATCTCCTTGACACCGCAGACCATGGAGCTGTTTCTGCGCCGTTACGGCAACCGCGTCGCTGTGCTGCACAGCGGTCTGTCGGTCGGTGAGCGGATGGATGAGTGGAAACGCATACGGCGGGGCGAGGCGGATATCGTTGTGGGTACACGCTCGGCGGTGTTTGCTCCGCTGTCCAGACTTGGCGTTATCATCATGGATGAGGAACAGGAGCACACCTATAAGTCCGAAAATGCACCGCGTTATCACGCGCGGGATGTGGCAAAATTCCGTTGCAACTACCACAATGCGTTGTTGCTGTTGACCTCGGCTACCCCCAGTGTTGAAAGCTATCAGGCGGCGATCGCCGGTCGGTATTCGCTGCATACGCTTGCCAATCGTTACGGGGACGCCCTGCTTCCGCAGGTGCAGGTCGTCGATATGCGGGAAGAGTCCGGTCTGTCGCTGTTCAGTGAGGCTCTTAAGCAGGAGCTCAGTACTTGCTTTGAGCAGGGAAAACAAGCGATCCTGTTGCTGAATCGCCGCGGATATCATACCTTTTTGTCTTGCCGTTCCTGTGGTAAGATCATGACTTGCCCATCCTGCAGTATTTCGTTGACCTATCATCGCGCAAACGGTAAGTTGATGTGCCACTATTGCGGACATACACAGCCGCCGATGGTGCGCTGTCCGGAATGCGGATCGGATAAGGTGCGCTATTCCGGTATGGGTACGCAGCGGGTGGAGGAGGAGCTTACACAGCTGTTCCCCGATATCCGCATTTTGCGTATGGATACCGATAGCACGATGTCGCGCTTCGCGTACGAGGAGAGATTTCGTGAATTTGCCGAGGGTAAGTATCAGGTGATGATCGGTACCCAAATGGTGGCGAAGGGCTTGGATTTCCCGAACGTTGCGCTCGTCGGCGTGTTGTCGGCGGATCAGGCGCTGTATGCCGAGGACTATCGCTCGTTTGAAACGGCGTTTTCTCTGCTCACACAGGTGATCGGTCGAGCGGGACGTCACAATACGCCGGGTAAAGCGATTATTCAGACGACGGTGCCGGAGCACTATGTGATCGATCTGGCATCAAAACAAGCGTACCCTGCATTTTACGAGGTAGAGATCGCCGCCCGTAAACTAATGAAATATCCGCCGTTTGCCGATATTGGTATGTTTGGGTTTGTCGGCGCAGATGAAAAAGCGGTCAAGATCGCTGTTGCGCGATTTTTAGCGCTGTTGCGGCAGACAGCGGCGCATCCCGATTACGAGGGTATACCGTTGATTGCCTTGGATCCCACTCCGGCGGCGGTGGCGCGCGTGGCGGGGAAATATCGCTATAAACTTATTGTCAAGCTTACCAACAACACGCGCACCCGTACCTTGATTGCCGAGCTGCTTCGGGCGTTTGCCTCGTTGCCGGAAAGCAATGGCGTTACGGTATACGCGGATATCAATCCGGCAACGATCTTATAAAGGAGAATTCTTATCATGGCGATTCGCAATATTTTGAAAAACGATGATCCCGCTTTGCGCAAGGTCTGCCGCCCGGTGACCGAGTTTAACGAGCGGCTTTGGCAGCTGCTCGACGATATGGCGGACACTATGCATAAAGCGGAGGGCGTCGGCCTGGCGGGCCCGCAGGTCGGGATCCTGCGCCGCGTTTTCGTGATGGATCTCGGTGACGGTGTGATCGAAGCGGTCAACCCTGAGATCCTCAGCACACACGGTAAGCAGATCGGTCAGGAGGGCTGTCTGTCCTTCCCGAATCAATGGGACGACGTTACGCGTCCGAAACGCGTGAAGTTCAAGGCACAGGATCGCTATGGGAAATGGTTTATCATGACCGGTGAGGATCTGATGGCGCGCTGTATCTGCCACGAAACCGATCATCTGGACGGTATCGTGTTTTTGGATCGAGTAGGTGAAGGAAAATGAACGTGATTTTTATGGGGACACCGGAATTTGCGGTTCCCTGTTTGGAAAAATTGATAGCGGACGGACACACCGTTTCTTTGGTCGTCACGCAGGGCGATAAGCCGCGCGGCAGAGGGCAAAAACTGATGCCGCCGCCCGTCAAGGCGTGTGCGATGGAGCACGGCATCCCCGTGTTTCAGCCGACGACCTTAAAAGACGAAGCGGTGCAGGACGAGCTGCGTCGCTATCAGCCGGATGTCATCGTCGTGGTGGCGTACGGCAAGATTCTGCCGCAGGCGGTACTGGAGATGCCGCCGCACGGCTGCATCAACGTGCATGCCTCATTATTGCCGCGGTATCGCGGCGCCGCCCCCATTCAATGGGCGGTGCTGGACGGTGAGCGCGAAACCGGTGTGACTACCCAATATATGGCAGAAGGAATCGATACCGGCGATATGCTGCTGAAATCCACCTGCCCGATTGCGGAGGATATGACCGCCGGTGAATTGCACGATGCGTTGTCGGTGCAGGGTGCCGCGTTGCTATCCGATACGCTGAAAGCGCTGGAAAACGGTACACTGACGCGCACCCCGCAGACGGGAGATAGCAATTATGCCCCGATGCTGGACAAAAGCCTGTGCGCGATGGATTTTACAAAATCGGCGGCAGAACTGCATAATCAGGTACGGGGGTTAAATCCGTGGCCGACCGCTACCGCAAAGGTGGGCGGAAAGGTGTTAAAAATTCACCGTACCCGTGTTGGTGCGCCCTGTGATGCTGAGCCGAATCTGGTGATCGGCACGGCACCGTTTACGGTGTCCTGCGGCGAGGGCACTTCTCTTGTATTGTTAGAGGTTCAGGGCGAGGGCGGCAGACGTATGGCGGCGGAGGACTTCTTCCACGGTCATCCGATTCCGCTCGGCAGCCGTTTCTCGGAGGAATAACGTATGGCACGCGACGCCCGTATTGCGGTTACGCAGGCGCTTGCCGGTCTGCACCGCGAAAAACGCTATTCCAATATCGTGTTGGACGAGCTGCTTAAAACAGGGGAGCTGTCCGCCAAAGATCGCGCGTTCGCCTCGCGGCTGTTTTACGGCGTGATCGAGCGGTGTATTACCATCGACTATGTGTTGGAGCACGCATCTTCCATTCCGTTGCGCAAGATGCATCCGCTGGTGTTGGAAGTCTTACGCGTGGCGGTGTATCAGCTGTTATATATGGATAAGATCCCGCCGTCAGCGGCGGTCAACGAAGCCGTTTCGGGCGTGCGGCGCTTAAAGCAGGGGAACGCGTCGGGCTTTGTCAACGGTGTGCTGCGGAGCATCCTGCGAAGCCGCGACACCTTGTTTGCCGATCTGCCGGCGGGGGATGCGGCTTTGTCGGTCATCCATTCCTGCCCGTCGGAGCTCATCGCGTTTTGGCGCGAGGCGTACGGCGAGGAGCTGATGACGGCACTGGTCGGCTCGATCAATGCGGTGCCCGAATCGTATGTGCGGGTCAATATCCTGCGCACTACGGATGAAGAATTTGCCAAAACGCTGCAAAATATCGGGATTAGTCACCAAATTCACACCGATATTCCGCACTGTTTTGAGCTAAAATGCGCGTATTTGGGAAATAAACTTGAATTAACGGACAAAAACTGCTATTATTATCAGGATAAGGCCTCGCAATATGCGTGCCTTGCCTTGGGCGCACAGCCCGACGAGGCAATCGCGGATGTCTGCGCGGCACCGGGTGGTAAGAGTTTTACGGTGGCACAGATGCTGCAAAACACCGGCCGCATCCTGTCGTGCGATGTGTATCCGCAAAAATGCGAAACGATCGAGCGCCGCGCCGCAGAGCTCGGAATTACGAATCTGAGTGCGGCGGTGCGCGACGCATCGGCACCGTGCCCCGAACCGCTAAAAGGTGCGTTCGATCGCGTGATCTGTGACGTGCCGTGTTCGGGACTCGGCGTGATCCGCCGTAAGCCGGAGATCCGCTACAAGTCGTTAGACGAGTTGAAGGAGTTGCCCACCTTGCAGTATGCGATTTTGCAACGCAGTGCCGAGCTCGTTAAGGCGGGCGGTGTGCTGCAATATTCCACCTGTACGCTCAATCCGGCGGAGAACGAGCAGATCGCCGAACGGTTTTTAAGTGAGCATCCGGAGTTTTCTCCGCGTGTTTTGCCGCTTGCATCTTGCTTTGAGGCGGCGGGGCTGACGCCCTCGCATACGATCACCCTGTTCCCGCATATCCATAAGACCGACGGTTTCTTTATCGCCGGCTTTCAGAAAAAATGAGGTGTCTGTCCGATGCCGGAGGATCTGAAATCCCTTACAACCGAACAGATCATAGAGCGTATCGTTAAGATGGGATACCCTGCTTTTCGTGGCAAGCAAATCGCGCAGTGGTTGGCGAACGGCTGTACTTCGCTTGATGAGATGACCAATCTGCCGATTTCCCTGCGTGAGCAGCTCAAAACACAGTTTTGTATCCCCGGTGTGACGGTCTTGCAAAAGTGGCAGTCAAAGCTTGACGAAACCACCAAGTATCTGTTTGAATTGTCCGACGGTGAAACGGTGGAGTCGGTGCTGATGAGCTATCATCACGGCTGGTCACAGTGCTTGTCTACGCAAGTTGGTTGTCGCATGGGCTGTTCCTTTTGCGCTACCGGCATGGGCGGGCTGTCCCGCAATCTGTCGGCGGCGGAAATGCTCGCTCAGATCGAAACCGCACAGCGCGATCGCGGTATCCGCGTATCGTCGGTTGTGCTGATGGGCATGGGAGAGCCGCTGGACAATTACGACAATGTGTTGCGCTTTTTGAGAATGTTATCCGAGCCCGGCGGTGTGCATATCGGGATGCGTCACGTATCCCTGTCCACCTGTGGCTTGGTCGATCACATTTATCGGTTAATGGAGGAGAATCTCCAGTTGACCTTATCGGTATCCCTGCACGCGCCCAATAACGAGATCCGCTCACGGCTGATGCCGATCAACCGTCGGTATCCGGTGGAAAAACTTCTGGAGGCGTGTCGTCGCTATGCGGATACCACCGGTCGGCGGATATCCTTTGAATATGCGATGATCCACGGCGTCAACGACAGTGATGCGTGCGCCGAGGAGCTCGCAGCACGGCTGCGCGGAATGCTTTGCCACGTGAATTTGATTCCCGCAAACGAGGTAAAAGGCAAGGAGCATCGGCGCAGTACCGGTGAGAGACTAAAACAGTTTTCCCGTATTTTGGAGCAACGTGGGTTGACCGTCACGGTCAGACGCACGTTGGGTGCGGATATTAACGCATCCTGTGGCCAGCTCCGCCGTCAGAAAAGAGAGGAGGAATCGCCATGCGGACTTTAGGAGCATCTCATGCAGGACGTGTCCGTCCCAGCAATCAGGATGCTTACGTCTGTGGTATGTTGACTGCAAACACAGCCTTTGCCGTCGTGTGTGACGGTATGGGCGGTGCCAACGGCGGTAACATTGCCAGTGCGATCGCCATGCGTTGTATTGCCGATCGTATCGTGGACGAATACCGCGAAAGCTCAACGACTTCGACGGTGCGTCGTCTGCTGGAATCGGCAATCTCATCTGCCAACGAAGAGGTCTTTGAGGCGGCGATGGAGGACGAGACGTTGCGGGGCATGGGGACGACCGTCGTGGCGGTTATTGCCAACGACCGCGACGTGTGTATTGCCCACGTTGGTGACAGTCGTGCCTATCTGGTGACGCACGCGGATATTGAACAGATCACCCGCGATCATTCGGTCGTTCAGGACATGGTGGAAAAAGGACAGATCACCGCTGATCAGGCGCGATTCCATCCGCAAAAGCATTTTCTTACCCGTGCTCTCGGTGTGGAGGATGAGACGCAGTGTGATTTTACCATTGTCCCCTTTCCGGAGGACGGTACGGTGCTGATCTGTACGGACGGTCTTTCCAATATGGTCGAGCCCGATACGCTGCAATCGCTTATTCGCACGTTCCCGTTTGAGGAGATTCCTCAAAAGCTCATCAATACGGCGAACTTAGCGGGCGGCAGTGACAATATCACAGTCGTTGCGATCACAAGACAGGAAAAGGTACAGGAGGATAGATGATGGATAAATATGTCGGAAAGCGTCTGGATGGGCGCTATGAGATCAAGGAGATCATCGGTGTCGGTGGCATGGCGCACGTGTATAAGGCCTACGACAATGTTGACAACCGTATCGTTGCCGTCAAGATACTCAAGGAGGAGTATCTCCAGAACGAGGAATTTACCCGCCGCTTTAAAAACGAATCCAAGGCGATCGCTATTTTGTCACATCCCAATATCGTCAAGGTGTACGACGTCAGCTTTGGTGACAGAATGCAGTACATCGTCATGGAATACATCGACGGTATCACTCTCAAAGAGTATATCGAGGGTCAGGCAGAATTCAAATGGAAAGAAGCGGTGCACTTTACGGTGCAGATCCTGCGCGCACTGCAGCATGCCCACGATAAGGGCATCGTCCACCGTGATATCAAGCCGCAGAACATAATGCTTCTGCCGGACGGTACCATTAAGGTCGCCGATTTCGGTATCGCGCGCTTCTCCCGTCAGGATATGCGCACCACGCGCTCGACCGACAAAGCTATCGGCTCGGTGCACTACATCAGCCCTGAGCAGGCGCGCGGCGAGATCACCGATGAAAAGGCGGACATTTATTCCGTTGGTGTGATGCTGTATGAGATGCTGACCGGCAAGCTCCCGTTTGAAGCGGACAGCGCAGTTTCGGTTGCGATCATGCAGATGCAGTCTGAGGCACAGCCGCCTCGCCAGATCAACGCGGCGATTCCTGAGGGCTTAGAGGATATCACGGTCAAGGCCATGCAGAAGGACACCTCCAAACGGTATCAATCTGCGGCGGAGATGCTGTATGACATTGATGAGTTCAAGAAAAACCCCAGCATCCATTTTGAATACAAGTATTTTGTGGATGACAGTCCGACGCGCTATATGGACACCATCAGCAAGGTGCGCGGAACGGAGCCTGTCAAACCGGTAGGCCGTGTACGGACGGTTGAGCAAGAGGATGAAGAGGTCGAGGAAAAGAAAGGCTTTCCGATCATTCCGGTGTTGTGCGCCGTGGCGGGCGCGTTTGTGCTGATCGCCGTTATTTTCGTGTTCGTTGTGATGGGAGATAAATTCTTCAACAACGATTCTGAGCAGATCGAGGTACCGCAATTTGTCGGTATGACGTTGGATGAGATCTCCAGCAACCCCGAATACATGCAGTGGTTTAACTTTGAAACGGCAAAAGAGCAGTACAGCGACGAGCCGGTCGGCACCGTCATTGACCAATCACTGGAAGAAGGCATCACGGTCAAAAAAGGCGTGAAATCCATTACGTTAACGGTCAGCAAGGGCCCGAATCTGGTGCAGATCCCCAACGTGGTCGGTCAGCATCGGGATGCGGCGCAGGCCGCTTTGGAAAATGCCGGTTTCGTTGTGAAATACACGCTGGATGTCAGCGACGAGGTCGCAGTCGACTTCGTTATCTCGCTGTCTCCGGCAGAGTATCCGGACAAAATGAATTACGGCTCGGAGATCACCATGGTAGTCAGCAGCGGCGAAACGCCGGCTGAACCGGTTGCCATGCCGGACGTCACGAATATCGCCAAGGATCAGGCAATTGCCCTGCTGGAAAATGCCGGCTTCACGGTTGCGGAGACCGATATCACCTATGTAGACGACTCCAGTGTGCCGGCGGATACGGTTATTTGGCAGAGCATTACGGCGGATACGCCGACGGTTCCCGGTACGGCTGTCCAACTGCGTGTGAGCACCGGCTTTACACAAGCTAAGGTGCAGATCCGGCTGCCTGCACAGATGACTACACCGATCGATATGCAGGTGTACGTTAATGGCGAATTGCGCGACACATTCACCGGCTTGTTGCCGAATGAAGTGCAGGTCAAGGACGTCGTTGTAAGCGAAAAGGCGGAGTCTTATACGGTGACTGTTCGCATCGCGGACAACGGTAAAGGCAATTATACCGCGTATGCCAAATACACGGTAAACGGTAAGACCGGTGCGGTGACCATCACCGAGGAGCCCAATTTGAACGCGCTCGTTTCCGCAAACACGACCACAACGACAGTGGCGGTCGGATGATGACCGGAGAAAAACAAAGCGGGTTGATCCTGCAAAGCATCGGCGGTTTCTATTACGTAGAAACCGCCGAAGCGGTTTTTGAATGTAAAGCGCGCGGCGCGTTCCGTAAGGAGCATATCACACCGCTTTCCGGTGACCGTGTTACCATTACGACGTACGACGACGGTACCGGCATTTTGGAAGAGATCCTGCCGCGCCGAAACATGCTGGTGCGACCGCCTGTCGCGAATTTGGATTGTCTGGCCATCGTGGCTTCGGTGACGGAGCCGAAGCCGAATCTACAGCTGTTGGATAAGCTGATCGCCATTGCCGAGGATGCGGCAATCGAGCCGATCGTGGTCATTACCAAATCCGATCTTGACGATACAGCGGCATTGGAGGCCGTCTATCGCGGCGCCGGTTTTCCGCTGTTTGTGATCACCAATATTGCTCCAAGCTCTGCGCAGGGGCTTAAAGCGTTTTTGCAGGGGAAGATCACGGCATTTACAGGGAACTCCGGCGTCGGTAAATCCAGTCTTCTCAATTTGATCGATCCCGCGTTGTGTCGCGAAACGGGTGAGATCAGTAAGAAGCTGGGGCGCGGGCGTCACACCACGCGCTCGGTCATGCTGTTTCGCTTGTCAGACGGTGGATATCTGGCGGATACTCCCGGCTTTTCCGCTTTGGATATCGAGCGCACACAACCGATCGATAAGGATGACTTGTTTCACTGTTTCCGCGAATTCGAGCCGTATTTCGGCAAATGCCGCTTTACCGGCTGCTCACACGTACACGAGCCGGATTGTGCGATCCGCGCGGCGGTGGAAGCGGGGAGGATCGCCCCGTCTCGATATGACAGCTACGTTGCCATGTACGAGGAAGCAAGGCTGCGCAAGCCGTGGGAAACGATATGAACCTTTTGACCGACAGGAGATCCTGTCGGTCTTTTTGTCACCATTTCCGATTTCGTGAATACGCTGTTAATACAACCGTCGTTAAAGGGAGCGTGCGTTATGAGAAGAAGAAACAACTGCGTCGGGGGATATTTTGCCGCGTTTGGTTTCGGCGTGTTGGTAGCGTTGCTCTTTCCCATGCGTTTCATCCTTGTTGTGGCGGCGGTGGCGCTGGTGTTGGCGGGCCTTTCGTTGGTTCGCTGTTAAACTTTATGAGGGAGGAAGGCTTATGCAGATCGTGATCGTGAAGAGTCCCAAATTCTTTGGCAGCATCCTGAGAAAGGTTTTCAAAATTCCCAAAACCGAATATCCGGCATCGTAAGTGAAAGAGGCGCTATGCGCCTCTTTCCTTTTTGGTATATTCCGCCCTTTGTATGAATATAGTGAGATTAGAACAAGCCGTACAAAGGAGAGAGATGGATGGAACTTCAAACGACTATGCGACGAATGGGACTTACTCAAACGATCTTCAATGATTTTGACGAGCGTCCCGTGGATTGCGATTTTATGCTTCCGGACTTTTTGCCGGATATCGCGGCAATTTTAAAATGCACCATGATACCGGTGGTGCAATCACATCAGATCAGCGGTGACCGCGTGATGGCAGATGGAACGGTCTGCCTGCGGGTGTTGTACTTAGACGAAAATCGACGGTGTGTCCGCAGCTTTGAAAGCTCACAGTCCTTTACCTCGGTGTTCACCGTTAAAGGTTTGTCGAGCGGTGATGCCGTCGCGCTCAGTGCAAAGCCGAACTACGTTAACTGCCGAGCTACCAGCCCGCGCCGCGTAGATATTCACGGTGCCTTCAGCGTTAAATTGGTCGTTACCAGCCGAATGGATACCGAGGTTGTGGAAACCGCATCCGCTGAGAATCTGTATACAAAGGGCTGTAAGGTTGCTTGTACGGTTTCCGGAGGCGGTGCGGAGAAAACCTTTACCCTCAACGAGGTACTGGAGCTGGATAACGATGCTCCTGCGGAAATGATCATCCGCAGTGAAGCACATATTTGTGTCAGCGATTGTAAGCAGTTGGCGGGCAAAGCAGTCCTCAAGGGCGATATATTGCTGAAAACGGTTTATGCGACCGATACCGTGGCGGGTACGCTGTGCCGGACAAAGCACAGCATTCCTTTCAGTCAAATTCTGGACGTAGACGGTCTGACCGAGGAAACGCTCTGCGAAGCTCGCGCGGAGATAGTGTCCTGCGACATTCGTCTTGCGCAAAATCCGGGCGGTGAGAGCCGCTTGTTATCGGTCAGTATCAAGTCGGCACTGTCACTGCACTGCTTTGTTAATGAGGTTTGTGAGTTACTGACCGACGCTTTCCATACGACTTATCCGCTCACACTGACTACGCAGCGGATCGTACCGTGCTGTATCACGGATCTTACGCGGGAGACGGTAACCGTACAGCAGACGGTCACACTGCCGGACGGCGGTATTGCCGAAGTAGCGGACGTGTGGAGTGAAGTAATCACCGCGGTCTGCAACGAAGGTGCGCTGGAGGGTCAGCTGCTTGTACAGCTGCTTGCCCGCGATGAAAACGGTGTGGTATCCTATTACGAGCGCCCGTTGGATATCACGGTTCCGCTTACCGGTGTTTGCGATCAGACCGCTGTGCGCGTAACGGTTTTGGATACGGATCACGCGTTGGCCGGTGACCGACTTGAGTTGCGCATCAAATTGCTCGTCTGCCGCCGCACAAGCGCCACCGAGAACTGTCTTGCCATCACCGGCGTCCAAGCCGACGAAAGTGCTCCGTACTCCCATGCCGAGGGCATGGAAAACTGTCAGGTCAAGGTTCGCTTTGCCGAGGCCGGTGAGTCGCTGTGGGAGATCGCCAAAGCGGAACACGCCTCACCGACTGCCTTGATGAGGGAAAACGAGCTTACTGAGGACACCTTAATGGATCGCACGATGCTGCTGATTCCGTTGTGCTAACAAAAAGACCGCCTGCGGGCGGTCTTTTTGTTATGCTGCGATCGCGGTAAACAACATGCAGCTTAGAATTCCGACAGCCGTCGGCAACGCAAAGGCAAGTGCGGTCCATTTGATGCTGCCGGTCTCCTTTTTTACCGTCATCAGCGTGGTGGAGCACGGCCAATGCCAAAGGGTAAAGAGCAACATACTGACCGCCGTTTGCCACGTCCAGCCGTTGCTCACAAACAGCTCGCGCATCGTGCTGAGACTCTCCAGCTCGATCAAGCTCCCATGAGCCGTGTACGCCATGATCATGATCGGTACGACGATCTCATTTGCGGGGAAGCCCAGAATGAAGGCGATGAGGATCACGCCGTCCAGCCCCATCAGTTGCGCAAAGGGGTCAAGAAACGTCGCACAATGCTGCAGGATGCTGACGTCGCCGACCGTCACGTTGGCCAATATCCAGATGAGCAACCCGGCAGGTGCCGCGACAGCGGCGGCGCGCCCCAACACAAACAAGGTACGGTCAAACAGAGAGCGCACGATCACCCGCCCGATCTGCGGCTTGCGGTACGGCGGCATTTCCAATGTAAAGGATGACGGGATGCCTTTAAGTATCGTGCAGGACAGCAGTTTGGTGACTCCAAAGGTGATGAGAATTCCCAATACGATCAAAAGGGTGAGCAATATCGCTGCCAATACCGGATCAAGAGCATTTCCTGCCGTGCCGATGAAAAACATGGTCAATATCGCGATGAGGGTTGGGAAGCGACCGTTACAGGGAACAAAATTGTTGGTAAGTATTGCGAGCAATCGTTCACGCGGTGAATCAATGATGCGTGCACCGACAACGCCCGCGGCATTGCACCCGAATCCCATCGACATGGTGAGTGCTTGTTTTCCGCACGCGCGGCAGCGCAAAAACACATGGTCCAGATTATACGCGATGCGTGGCAGGTATCCCACGTCTTCCAGTAGCGTAAAGAGGGGGAAGAAGACCGCCATCGGCGGTAACATGACCGATACCACCCAAGCGAGCACGCGATACGCGCCGAGCACGATCGCACCATGTAACCATTCGGGCGCGTGAAGCAGATAAAATAGATCAGACAGCCGATCCTGCACCCAAAACAAAGCGGTCGATAACCACTGCGACGGAACGTTCGCCACACGGATTGTCAACCAAAACACGGTGGCAAGCAGAGCGAGCATTAACGGATATCCGAAACGCCGTCCGGTGAGCAGGCGATCGATGCGTCTGTCGGCGGTATCATATTCCGAGCGACGATGCTTAACCACGCCGCGACAGAGCTGTTCTGCCGTCTTTACGACGGAGGCCGCGATCTGATCCTTCAGCACGTCCGTCGTCAGCCCTGCCGCCTCAAGGTCGCACAAGGCATTCCGTAAGGTTGCTTGTATGATTTCGTCCCGCAACAGATCGTTACCAATATACTGCGAGATAGCCGCTGTCAGTGCGGTATCCTGTTCCAGCAGTTTCAAGGCAACAAAACGGCTGTTCAGTTGTCCTTTGGTATCTAACAGCGATGTCAACCGTGATAGGGCGCTTTCCACCGCGACAGGATAGACGGGCGCACAGCATGCTTTCTGCTGTGTGTGCAGGGTATCATCCAGTGCGGTAAGCAGTTTCTTGAGATCTCTTTTTTCTCTGGCGATGAGCCCGATCACCGGCACACCCAACCGTTTTGATAACAGCGGAAGGTCTAACTCGATCCCTTTGCGTTTTGCCTCGTCCAGTAAATTCACACAAACGATCACTTGCTTGCCGGTTTCAACGGTTTGTAATACCAGGTTGAGATTGCGTTCCAGACAGGTGGCGTCACATACCACCACGACGGCATCCGGATCACCGAAGCAGATAAAATTGCGCGCGACCTCTTCTTCAGCCGAATGTGCCATAAGGGAATACGTTCCGGGAATGTCTACCAGAATGTACCCCTGCTGTTCAGAGCGGCAGTGGCCCAGCGCGTTCGTTACCGTTTTTCCAGGCCAGTTGCCGGTGTGCTGATGCAGTCCTGTCAGTCCGTTGAATACGGTGCTTTTCCCCACGTTGGGGTTTCCCGCCAGTGCGATGACCTTGTCGTACTCGGCGGTGCGTTGTACGGTCACCCCTTGATCCATCGCGCGCGCTCCCACCGATCGGTTCGTCAGTCCCATACGTCACAGCCTCCTGACGCAGATGCGTTGGCAATCCGCACAGCGCAGTGCGATCACCGCACCGCGAATGCAAAACGCGATCGGATCACCGCTCGGCGCTTTCCCGACACATTCCACGAGTGTATTTTCCACTAACCCGATATCCAGTAAACGGCGGCGCATGCCGCCGGTCATATGTAAGGACTCCACGATCGCGCGCTCTCCGACCGCGAGTTCCTGTAACCCTATTTGCGTGTCCATATCTTTCACTCCTCCTATTGCCATGCTATGCGGCGAGAAAAAGATGGTGACGCAAGGTTGACTATTGGGGAGGATTGTTGTAAAATAGGGCAGGTAGTAAACAGAAAAGGATGGATGAATCATGCCACCCAGAAAGCACGTCCGACAACAAAGACGAAAACAAATTGCGCGCCGCGCGTTGATCGTGTTGGCGTTGGTACTGGTTTTGGCGCTTGTCGTCGGCGGTATTGCGCTGCTCGTTAAGACCATCAGCGAGCATACCGGCGGCGGTGAACCCAGCGTGACGACAACGACTGGTCCGCGCGAGCCCGCTGTGACCGCCACCGCGACGCTTGGCAGTTCGGGCGATATTTTGGTGCATAATCCGGTTCGTGTTTCGGGATATGATTCTGAAACAAAGACCTTTGATTATACCGATTCCTTCGCCTTTTTACAGCCGTATGTTTCGAAGCTGGATTATGCGGTGGTCAACGCCGAGTTTTCTGTCAGTGCAAACGGCAGTTACTCGTCCTTACCGTTCCGTGTTCCCTCCGCAATCGTAAAGGCGCTGAAGGATTGTGGATACGATATGGGCCTCACAGCCAATAACCATATTGCGGACGGCGGTGTTGCCGGCATTAAAAAGACGATGGAAACGCTTGCTGAATACGGTATGGATTACACCGGAAGCCGCCAAAACACCGAGGATGACCGGTACGTTATCAAGGATGTTAACGGTATTAAGATCGGCATCGTCAACTACACCTACGGTTCGTACTGGCACACCAACGGGTTCAGCACCTCAAATCTGCCGGCGTTTTATGAGGACGCGGAGTCACTCATCACTGAGATGCGCACAAACGGCGCCGAACTCGTGTATCTGTATATCCACTGGGGGCAGGAGTACTCGCTGGAACCCAATGAGTCCCAGCAGGAGATCGCACAAAAAATGTGTGATCTCGGTGTGGACGTGATCGTTGGTGGCCACCCTCATAAGATCCAACCGGTTGAGCTGATCGAGAGTACCGCCGGCGATCATCAGACGATCTGCTTGTATTCCAGCGGTAACCTGTTGTCCGGTCAGCAGATCGAATGTATGGCGGGTGGCACGCAGGCGAACAGTCCGAGCTGTTTCCAGGATTCGTGGCATTTTGCCGGTTGTGATTATCCCGACGTTGCGGACAGGACTCAGGATACGCACCGTTTAGAGCACGGTACCAACTGCAACGACAACGGTCATACCGAGGACGGTGTCCTGTTTAATGTGACCGCCGCCAAATACGAGGACGGTACGGTGATGATCTCGTCGGTCGACGTGTTGCCGGTCTGGTGTATGGGCCGAGGCTTTGTTCGTGCCGGATATCCCACCAACAGCTCGTTTAAGGAATATATCCTCATTCCGTTGGATAAAAGCGTAGATTGGGTGACCGCCTACGGTTTGACCGAGGCTGAAGCCATCGAGGCGGGGTATTCCTATGACCGCACGATGGCGTTGCTCAGTGCGGGCATTACCGAAATCAACGCCGCTTGCCAGACGAATATCGACGCGTATATTGCAGATTTTAAACAAGCACAGCTGACCACCGCAACGGCATCGACTACCGTACAATAAAAACAGGAAAGCGCCGCTTCTGTACCGTGTGGTACAGAAGCGGCGCTTTGTGTAAGGCTTTATTTCAAGATGATCAGCTCGTGCAGCCTGAACGGAGGAAGATTCAGTGTAACGGTATTGCCGACCTGTGTAAACGGAATTGCTGTTTCATCGGGTTTAGAAACAGCGGAGGTGATCTCTCGATCAACCTTCAAGGCGATGGTTACCTCATGGAGCTTCGGGAAATCAGGCAGCAAAAAAGCGTTTCCGCGGTTCACCGGAGGAGCATAGAGCACGTGAAGCGCCAAGAAGCCCTCGTCCTTGTTTTCTCTGAGTCGGATCCGTCCGCAAGAGGGAAGCTCGCTCGTTACGATGGCTTTGGCATAAACCGATTCGACAGCCTTGATGATGTAGCGCTCAAGAGCATAGCTTCCCGACCGGCTGTAAGCTTCGAAAACCGGATGCGCAAAATAGAGTACATTGCCGCGCTTGACAAGAGCGGGATACTCTGCGGGTTCGAGCTTGTAGGGGGTATTTTTATGGCCGCAGAAGTGGCGAAGCGTGCGGTTGAAATAGGGCTCGTAGACCTGTGCCAGCACCTCGCCGTCGGTCCGCACCTTGTAAGCGCTGGAATAGGAGAGGAACGGTGTGGTGATCTCGTCCACGTCGCACCGTATGAAGTCGGTATCAGCGGATGACGGCTCAAGCTTGTGAATGCCGAGCTCATCGAAGATGCTCTCGTAACTGGCAACGATCGTGCCGCCGTTATCCGAGAACGCTTTGAGAGCCGACTTGTCGGCATTTGAGAAATTGCAGCGATCGGGAAGAATGACGCAGTTGTACTTGGTCAGATCATCGCCGGATTCGACGACATCATATTCCAGATGCATGACCTGAAGCAACTTAGAGGTTCCCATATCGGATTCGGTGACGTGGCTGAGCCAGATCGCCAGATCGGTGTAGGCTCTTGTGTTTTCGCAATATTTTTCGATTTTTTTCACATAGTCAAACGCGTGGCCGATAACGGCATAGGTGCTTTCGTCGATATCGCCAGACGGATGGAGATGGTCACCTACCGAGATCGAGGCACCGACACTGAGCATATCGGCGCACTCATAACGGAGCGCCTCCTTGTTCTTGAATCCGCCGAATTCACCCCAGTTGTGATGGAATTTACCCGTCATACCGAGGAAATGCTTTCCGTACCGTTCAAAGAATTTGGCGCGGATGGGCATCAGATCGTAGCCGCCCCATGCCGTGGGCAGATCCTCCATCTCAAAGTGTGTCTGATAGGGATGATAGACTGTTCGGTTCATATTGGCTCCGCCGTTGTAGAAAACCGGAGCATCCTTGGCGTATTCGTGAACGATTCCCGTCAGCGTTTTCATCATTTCAATACGCTTGAGTGTGTAATACTGCTTGGCATCCTCGTAATTTTCGGGATCTAATCCCATTTCCCTCATTCCCGCACGGCAGGCTTCACAAGCGCAGGCGTCGTTGATGAAGCAAATGTCGTAAAACACGCCGTCGGATACGTCGAAATTCTCACACAGCTCTCGCGTGAGTGCCTCTAAATGATGGCGGTAATCGCCGGCCGGACAAAGCGTTGTCCAGGTGCAGTGCTCAAGCGGCTCGTCCAGCTTATCCTCCGAGGGAACGGCGCCTATGTATTTGGGCTCGCGGGTAAAGTAATCGATATGATGCCATTCGGGATGCTCGTCCGCATCCTTTTTACTCCAACCGATAGGAAGATAGATGGGTGCTTTTGCGCCGGCGGCGTGTATGGCCTCGATCTCTTCTTTTAAAAGATTAAACTTGAGGCCGGGATGCATCTCGCTGACCTTCGACGGATAATAGGTGTACCCGTGATGGCATTTTCCGAAAACGGTGACAAGGTCAACGTTTGCCTTTTTGATGGTTTTCGTGAACTTTTCTTTGTTGAATTTTTCACCGATCCCCTCAATAAACGGGCTTGTGTGAAAATCAAGATGTACGCAGCGCATACCGATCCCTCGTTTCTTCTCATTCCGAGTATAATTGTACAGTTTTTATACCATATATCGGCAGGAAAGTCAAGCGAGAACCGCTTGCCAACGCCCGCGTTTATTCATAATATATTCATATTTGAAACACGCCACGGTAACGGTTGTTTAGTAAATTGAAGAATAGAGAAAGGGGGGAGGTACGTGGCCTTTCAGACCGTTTTTAAACGATACGAACTGAAATACATGCTCACGGTTCAGCAAAAAGAGCGCGTGCTGCGTGCCATTGAGCCCTATATGTCGCTGGACAAATACGGTCGCACCACGATCCGCAATCTCTATTTTGACACGGATACCTATCGTCTTATCCGGCGGTCGCTTGAAAAGCCGGCGTACAAAGAAAAGCTACGCCTTCGCAGCTATGCGCAGGCTGATGCACACAGTCCGGTCTTTGTGGAGCTGAAAAAGAAGTACCGCGGCGTTGTGTATAAACGGCGTGTTTGCCTGTCGAACGAGGACGCTGTCAGGTGGCTGTGTGAGAACGATCGGCAACACGCACACGATTCACAGATCTCGGAAGAGATCGACTATTTTATGGAATATTACGGTTGTTTGCGCCCGACTGTCTACTTATCGTATGAGCGAGAAGCATATTATCAAAAAGACGGCGGCGATTTTCGCATCACGTTTGACGATCACATCCTCTATCGCCAGACCGAGATGTCCTTAGAGGCTCCCGTTGGTGGCACCCCGATCTTAGAGGAAGGCATGGTGCTCATGGAATTAAAATGCTCCGGAGGTTTCCCGCTGTGGATGACGGAGATCTTATCCCGTGAGCAGTTGTATAAAACATCGTTTTCCAAATACGGTACGGCTTATGCTATGATGATGAAGGAGAGTAAGAACTATGCTTGAAACGATTTTTAGGGGACTGTTTGACAGTGATATGACTTCGGTTATCAGTGTTACGGACTTTTTACTGTGTATTGCCGTATCACTGGTCATCGGTCTTTTTATGGCATTTGGGTATATGTACAAAACGCGTTACACCAAGAGCTTTGTTATCACGTTGGCACTGCTGCCGGCTGTAGTGTGCGTTGTCATTATGATGGTCAACGGCAATATCGGTGCAGGTGTTGCGGTAGCCGGTGCGTTCAGTCTGGTGCGTTTTCGCTCGGTCCCCGGTACGGCGAAGGAGATCGGAACCCTGTTTTTGGCAATGGGAGCGGGCCTGATCGCCGGCATGGGGTATCTCGGTTACGCGGTACTGTTTACGGTGGTCATGAGTGCGATCTTCATGCTGTATAACCGTCTGGATTTCGGTGCACGCAAGAATGCGGCTGTGTATAAGACCGTCCGCGTTACCATTCCGGAGGATCTGGATTACACCGGTGTGTTTGAAGAGGTATTTGAAGCCTATACTGTTTCCTGTGAGCTTACCAACGTTAAGACCACCAACATGGGCAGCATGTTCCGTCTGACGTACGATATTGTGTTGAAAGATGCGACCAGGGAAAAAGAACTCATTGACAAGCTCCGTTGCCGCAACGGCAATCTGGAGATCACGGTTTCAAAACAAACGACGGCAAACGCCGAGCTGTAAAGGAGTGTCGGACTCATGAATACGAAACGGCTGTTAGCGTTGCTGACCATCGGTGTGTTTCTGTTTTCAGGGTGCAGTAAGAAGCCGGCATCTGATGGATCTTCATCGGACAGCACCACGACAACGACGACGGGCGGCACCACCACCACGATCAATAGCAGTGATGTGTTTACCGATCGCGATCAGCGGGACACTTATGATGAAAGCGATGCCGCATACATCACCTTAAACGGTACCTCTGCGTCTTGTACCTCCAACGCTGTTAAGATCTCCGGTACCACTGTCACCATTACCGACGAGGGAACCTATATTCTGTCCGGAACCTTGACTGACGGCAGGATCGTAGTCAACGCCGGAGAAAACGACAAACCGCAGTTGGTTTTTAACGGCGTGTCCGTCACGAGCTCGACCTCTGCGGCTCTGTACGTCTTGGAAGCCGATAAGGTCGTTGTCACGCTGGCAGAAGGCACTGTGAATACGTTGTCAAACGGCGGTACTTTTACTGCCGTGGATGATAACAATATCGACGGTGCGGTGTTCTCCAAGCAGGATCTCACGTTCAACGGTACCGGTAGTCTGACGGTCACCTCACCTGCTGACCACGGCATCGTCTGCAAAGACGATCTGGTGTTTACCGGCGGAACATATACCGTTAACGCGGCTTCGCACGGCTTGGATGCCAACGACAGTATCCGCCTGTCGGACAGTACCATCACGGTCGATGCCGGCAAGGACGGCTTCCATGCCGAAAACTCCGATGATGACACGCTTGGTTTTGTATATGTGTCGAGCGGCACCTATACAATAGAGGCTGAGGGAGACGGCATCAGCGCAGGCGCGTATGTGCAGATCGACGGCGGAGCTTTCGATATTCTGTGCGGTGGAGGAAGCGGAAATGCGAAAACGCAGACCTCCGATTCCTGGGGCGGCTTTATGGGCGGCGGTATGCATTCCGGCGGCAAAACAACGTCAAGCAGTTCGTCGGAGGATAGCACCAGTATCAAAGGCATCAAGGCAACAGGTGATCTGATGGTGAACGGCGGTACGATCAAGATCAATTCCGCAGACGACGCGATCCACTCCAACTCATCGATCACGGTGGGTGCCGGAACCTTTGATCTCACCACCGGTGACGACGGTTTTCATGCCGATAATACGCTCACCATTAACGCCGGTACGATCACGATCCACGAGTGCTACGAGGGGCTGGAAGCCCTTCATGTCAATGTCACGGGAGGCGATATTGATCTGACGGCCAGTGATGACGGCATTAACGCGGCCGGTGGAACGGATTCCAGCGGAACGGCCGGTGCGCGTCCGGGCGGTGATCAGTTCGGCGGACGCGGCGGTATGGGCGGCACAGGAGGGTCTTCCTCGAACGGAAGCATCACCATCTCCGGCGGCAATCTTCACATCAATTCCTCCGGTGACGGCATGGATGCCAACGGTACGCTTACCATTTCGGGCGGTTATACCGTAGTCGTCGGGCCTACGCAGGGAGATACCGCAACACTTGACTATGATGTTAGCGGTGTTATTACCGGCGGTACTTTTATCGGCACCGGTGCATCCGGTATGGCGCAGACCTTCAGCGAGTCCGAGCAGGGGGTCATTGCAGTCAGTGTGGGGAATCAGTCGGCGGGTACGCTGATCACATTAAAAAACAAGAGTGGTAAAACGCTCATTTCCCATGAACCGGAGCTTTCCTTTGCCGTTGTCATTTTAAGTTGCCCCGACATGAAAACGGGGGAGAAGTACACGATCGGTGTCGGTTCTCTTTCTGAAACCTTTGAAGCAAACTAATAGATAAAGAAAGCGCCGAAAGCAATTCGCTTTCGGCGCTTTTGGCTGCGGAACTAGGAATCGAACCTAGACAAAGAGATTCAGAGACTCTCGTGCTACCTTTACACAATTCCGCAATGTCTCGAACGTGTATATTATACCCGTTTTTTTGCGTTTGTCAAGCGTCTGTGCATATTTTTTTCGAAAATTTGGCAAGAAAGCGACACCGCCGGAGGACGATTGCCCTCCGGCGGTGTTTGCTTACAGAAGAACCTTACTTATTTCAGGTTGTTCTCGTACTGCTGGATCATCTTTTTGACCATCTGGCCGCCGATGGAACCAGCCTGTTTCGCGGTCAGGTCGCCGTTGTAACCCTGCTTCAGAGTCACGCCAACCTCGTTGGCAGCTTCCATCTTGAAACGGTTGAGGCCTTCGCGAGCCTCGGGAACCATGCTGTTCTTGCTGGACATACAGTTACACTCCTCAAAACGATTTTGGCGTCGCCGCCTGTATTTCATCTTGCGTTTGCAGTAGTAGTGTGTGTTTGCCCAACAAAAACATGTGTGTTAATTATTGCAAATATTTCGTTTTTTTACCACTTACAGATCGTCCGCGTCCTGTTCCGGTGCTTCGTTGCCTTGTGCGGTACCCGTATAACTGCCGAGAATATCCGACAGGATCTCGCCGCGTCCCTCTGTCACCATGCTGTTGGTCGCCGCTGCAACCGGATCTGACGTGCGTGCTTTACTTTTTTTGTGTTTTTTCTCCATATTTTCACCACCCAATCATAGTATGACCCTAATCTGCACAAATTTATGATAAAAATAACTTGACGAACTTTGTCGCACTGTGTATACTATGGATAGTGCTTACCGGCAAGATCATTACAACTTGTTGCGGTACAAGGGCTGTTGGATCTTGCGGAAGCAAGGTCTTTTTTATTTTTATATTGAAAGGATGGGGTTTTCAATGCAATTAGTATTCCAAGTCAAAGACAAGCCGAAGTTTACACAGTTGCTGGTGTTTGCATTTCAGCAATTGTTAGCCATTATGGCTGCGACGATCGCGGTGCCCGCTATTGTCGGCAACGAGATGACTGCTTCGGCCGCGCTGTTCGGTGCCGGTGTCGGCACGTTGGTGTATCAACTGTTCACCAAATTTAAGAGTCCGGTCTTTCTCGGCTCGTCGTTCGCGTTCATCGGTTCGATGTTGGCAGCGTTTGCCGGTGCCACCTCAATGTCACTCGGCTATTTGGGCCTGATTATCGGTGCCTTGTTTGCCGGCTTGGTATATGTTGTTATCGCGATCGTTGTTAAATTTGTCGGTGTCGGTTGGATCAATAAGCTGATGCCCGCCGTGGTTATCGGCCCGACGGTCGCGCTGATCGGTCTCTCTCTTGCCGGAGCGGCTATCAAGGATGTGTTCTCCTATGGCGCGCAGGATGCCAACGGTTCTTTCGTGATGTCGACAAACACCTGGATATCCTTCATCTGCGCAATGGTTACCTTAGCGGTCGTGGTGCTCTGCTCTACCTACGGCAAGAAAATGGCTCGTCTTATTCCGTTTATCATCGGCATTTTGGCAGGCTATGTTGTGGCACTGATCTTCACGCTTATCGGTCAGCAAATCGGTAACGAAGCACTCGTTATTTTGGATCTGGCTCCGTTTGCCGCTCTTACCAAAGACGGCATCAGTCTGAGTACGTTTGTGGCTCTGCCGGAGTTTACATTCCTCACAGCGATCGACGGTGTCAAGGAGTTTGACTGGGCTTATATGGCAACTATCGCGGTGGCGTATGTGCCTGTCGCATTTGTGGTGTTTGCGGAGCACATTGCTGACCACAAAAATCTTTCTTCGGTGATTGAATCCGATTTATTGGAAGAACCCGGCTTGCACAGAACGTTGCTCGGTGACGGCGTCGGTTCCGTTGTCGGTGCTGTCTTCGGCGGTTGTCCCAACACCACCTACGGTGAATCCGTCGGTTGCGTTGCCATCACGCGTAACGCTTCGGTGGTCACGATTACTGCCGCAGCCATTATGTCAATTGTGGTTTCCTTCATTTCACCGTTCGTAGCGTTCCTGGATTCCATTCCCGGTTGCGTGATGGGCGGCGTATGTATGACACTGTACGGCTTTATCGCAGTATCCGGTCTGAAAATGATCCAGAAGGTGGATCTGGAAGACAACAAAAACGTGTTTGTCGTTTCGGTTATTCTGATCTCCGGTATTGGTGGTATGGCGATGGCCATCGGCAAGGTTACGCTTACGGCGATTGCCTGTGCATTGATCCTCGGCATCCTCACCAACGTGATGCTTTCCGGTAAAAAAGACGAAGCAGACGAATAAAATTTCAGTTAACTCAAAAGGTATCGGCATTTGCACACGCCACATAAGGCAGTAATTTTAAAACACTAACTTATGGGCGTTGCAAAAGGGCAATCCAAAGAATAAATACCGAGAAGAACTGTAAAAGGTTTTTCTCGGTATTTTTCTGTTTATGCTACCATTATACATTAGGAGGTTTTTCTCTTACTAAAGTTATTCTTCTTCCTGGTAAAACAGGAGGTTTATTGGTACACCAAATATTAGCGGCAACAGATAAAAACCTGTTGCCGCTAAACATTCTTATGAAAGATGGTTGCCAACTTCTATTTTTCAAAATCTCCGCTAACATTACGCTATCGGGTGGGGATTTTTATGAGGTTATGCCATAAAATCGCGTATGAAGGCAATGAGAGTCTGCTCGGTCTCGGATGCCGTTTTTCGATCCTTCGTGGAAACCGAAAGGTAAATCTTCAGCTTCGGCTCCGTACCGGACGGACGAACGACGACCGAGCCGGTATTCTCCAAAAAGAATTTGAGCACATTAGACTTAGGTAATCCGTCGATTCCCAGACTGTAGTCCAGCGTGTTAACGACCTTTTTGCCTGCGATCTCGTCAAGTCCGCCTCGGAAGGTGTCCATGATCGCCTGCATTTTATGGAAGCCGGATTCGCCCTCGAATTCAAACGAATACAGCGTGTTGTAGCAGAACCCAAACTCCTCGTACAGCATTTCCAGCTTTTCGAGTAGCGAAATACCCTGTGCTTTGTAATAGGAGAACATCTCACAAATAAGGAGGGACGCGTTGACAGCGTCCTTATCGCGCACGTAGTTGCCGCTTAAATAGCCGTAGCTTTCCTCAAAGCCGAGGATATATGAGTCTTTATGGCCGGCAGCCTCCAGCAATCCGATCTGTTCACCGATGAACTTAAAGCCGGTCAGCACGTCGATGGTCTTAACACCGTATTTGTCCGCGATCTTTTTCGCCATGTCCATCGTGACGATGGTTTTGACAAAGACGGGATCCTTCGGCATCTTGTTGTGTTTGACGCGTTGTGAGCAAATATAATCCAACAGCAGAATCCCCGTCTCGTTACCCGAAAGCAGAACGAACTCGTTATCGGAATTACGCACGGCAATACCCACACGGTCGCAGTCGGGATCGGTGGCCAAGAGCAGATCGGCGTCTTGCTTTTTCGCGTAGTCCATGCCGAGTGCCATCGCCTCTCGGATCTCGGGATTGGGGTACGGGCAGGTGGGGAAGCGGCCGTCCGGCGCTTCTTGTTCTTTTACCACCGTGATGTTGGTGTACCCGCTTTCCGATAAGGCGCGCAACACCGGCTTTAGTCCCGAACCGTTGAGTGGTGAATACACGATGGATACGGATTTGTCGATACTCTCACCGAACAGGACAGACTGATTCTTTACCTCTTCGGTAAAACGAGTATACACCTCGTCGGGAATATAGGAAATGATTTCCGCTTGCTTGGCAGCTTCAAAGTCCATCGACTTGACGTCTTCAAAAACATCCGTTTTCTCGATCTCGGCGTAGATCTCATCGGCGGCGGCGACGGTGATCTGACAGCCGTCGCTGCCGTACACCTTATAGCCGTTGTATTTGGAAGGATTGTGCGATGCCGTGACCATAATGCCGGCGGCACAGCCAAGATCGCGCACTGCGAAGGACAGGCACGGTGTCGGCATCAATTCCTTGTACAGACATACCTTTATGCCGTTTGCGGCAAATACACGCGCGGCAGTGACGGCAAACACATCCGACTTGATTCGGGAATCGTAGCTGACGGCAATTTTGCGTTCGCTCTCGCCGTAATGCTTTACTACGTAATTGGCGAGCCCCTGCGATGCTTTTGCGACCGTATAGATATTCATGCGGTTAGTACCTGCGCCGATCACGCCGCGCAAGCCGCCCGTGCCGAATTCCAGCTCACGGTAAAACGCATCCTGTATAGCGGCGGGATCCCGTTCGATAGCTTTCAATTCTGTGACCAGATCGGGATCCGCGATCGCCTTTTCACACCAAAGTTTATAGTTTTCCATAAAGCACCTCCGTTATTAAAGTGAACTCATCAGAATGGTAGCCGTACCGTCCAGCGACACCGCAAGGTCTGCCGGAATAAATACACTTTCACCTTTTCGGACGGTCAGTGTCTCATCTTCAAACGCAAGGGAGGCAATGCCGTCCAGCACCACCAGCGATACAAAGGTTTCCGTTTCAAGAATGGGGAACACCTCACGAAGCTCCAACACCTTTGCGGTAAAAAAGCGGCAGGATGCCAGCTCACGAACCGTATTGGCACCCACAGTGACAACCGTCCCGATCTGCCCGTACGGCATGGACGGCACCTTAGTTTCGGTCACGTCCAATGCTTTGTCGATGTGCAACTCGCGCGGTTTTCCGTCCGCACCCAAACGTCCGTAATCGGAAATACGGTAGGTGGTGTTGGAGTTTTGCTGTACCTCGGCAATGAGGATTCCCTCTCCGATGGCGTGCAAGGTGCCCGCGTCAATAAAGAAAACGTCGCCTTTGTGCACGGGCACCGAGTTGCAGACCTCGGTCAAGGTGTTGTCGCTCATTCTCTGTTTGAATTCTTCCGTGGATATATCACATGAAAAGCCGTAGAGCAGCTCCGCGCCCTCTTGACAGTCTACCACGTACCACATCTCGGTCTTGCCGAATTCGCCTTCGTGCTTTAAAGCATATTCATCACTGGGATGTACCTGTACGGATAATTTCTGCTTGGCATCGATCAGCTTGATCAAGATCGGAAAATAGGGGAACTCTGCCGCACGCTTACCGAGTGCCTCGTCACCCCATGCCGATAAGACTTCGGGCAGCGCTTGTCCTGCGAATTCACCGTTTAAAACGGTGCTTGAGCCGTCTTTATGGCAAGACAGCATCCACCCCTCGGCGGCAATGTCGGTGTCAGACTTCAAACCGAATTCGGTTTTCAGGCGCGTACCGCCCCACAAATAGTCTTTTACCGGCGGCTTTAATAGCAACGGATACATATTGCAATACCTCGTTTCGTGTTTTTCATAGTATAATAGTATCCTTTTTAAGGCATAAAGTCAAGTGGAAAGCCCTTTGCACGATGGAAAGTGTATGCTATGGTTGAGGCACAATAGGGACAAAATTATTTTATTGTCTGTGTTATGTGGTGTTATTAACTCAAAAATTCAACTTCAAGTTGGAAAAATCCAACAACTGCGTTGTTGATTTATAACATTTTAACCTTTAAAATATAAATGTAGTTACAAGAAATATAAAGGAGAGTACCTATGGATAATTTGAAGTTGTATGATACTATTTGTTTTTATAGAAAAAAACAAGGTTTAACACAAGAGGAGCTTGCCCAAAAGTTAGGTGTAACCAACCAGTCGGTATCTAAATGGGAGTCAGCACAGTGTTGTCCGGATATTAGTTTAACACCTAAGCTTGCCGATATATTTGAGATAAGTATAGATGAATTGTTCGGCAATGTGCCGAGAATGTCTATGACTAAAGAGGTTAACGATGCTGAAAAAGACGCTGTTTTTTCTAAGGCAGTTAAAATTGTAAAAGAAAGCGGTAAAGTTTCTGCATCATTATTGCAAAGAAAATTGAATATTGGCTATGAAGAAGCAGTACATTTAATAGATTTGATGAAAAATGAAGTGACAGATAAAGAAGATTTTTCTTCACAATTTTCTTGGCCTGATGATGATACTTTCCGTGTTGTAGTCGCTAAAGGTAAAAAAGTTATGTCGGTCGATGACATAGATAAAACAATAGATATAACTTTTCCAAAAAACTGCAATGAAACTACAAGGCAATATTTTAAGGTTGAAGTCTTTGGTAATATTTGCTGTGATTCAAGTATTAACGGTGATGTTATAAGTCATGGTAAAATTGAGTGCAATCAAATAAACGGAGATGTTAAAAAATGTGAAGGCGACATTGAATGTCAGGGTGATATTAATGGTAGCGCAAATGCAAATGGCAGTATAAGCTGCGGTAAATCCATTAGTGGTGGTGTGCAATGTGGTAACAGTGTAGCCTGCGGTCAAAGTATAAATGGTGCTATAAATTGTGGTAACAATGTAGGTTGTGGAGTTAGTATTAAAGGCGATATTAATTGTGGCGGTAATATCGAATGTAAGAAAATAGAAGGTGATGTTGAGTGCCAAGGAA
>CAZBAO010000006.1:0-30197 GCA_964490085.1 uncultured Eubacteriales bacterium
CCCCTGCTCTGTGCGTGGACCTATCCCCTTTTAACCCTACTACACTGTGAAAACGGGAGCCTCGCTCCGAAAGCGGATTGCAGACCTCCCCGCCTTTGGTGGGAAGAAGGGAGCGCGAACCTTTTGGGCGGCGACCCACCTGCTTCTATTAGTAGCAGGTTATGCGGGGATATTACGGCAGAGCGGGGCAACATACAAAAGCCAAACGACCCAATGCGAAGTCGCATCGGGTCGTTTTTGTTTGGATTTAAACGGGGGCGTTCGGGATCAGCGGCACGTAATCGATCGCTTCGCAGACCGGTTCACGCATCCATAAGGATGGCGAAACGCGCACGGTAAAGCCACAGCCCGCCTCCGCGCCCCAAGCGGACACATCCGCCTGCGGCAGGGCATACGCCGCCATGATCAACATGATCACACCTCCGTGGGTACAGATCACAGCATCGCCGTCGCCTTTTTTCATCACGTCTTCAACGATGGATTCAAACGCCGCCATCACGCGCGCCTGAAACGTCACCGCATCTTCCCCGTTCGGGATGGCGGTAGAGGCACCCGTGATCCATTTTTGAAAATCCTCATCGAACTTTAATTCCTCGGCGCTTTTGCCGTCCCAGTCGCCGAAATCGCATTCGGAAAGCTCCGCAACCGTCTCGGCACTGGTGTTCGGGTACAAAACCTCCAGCGTCTGTGCACAACGGGACAAGGGGCTTGTGTAGAAATACTTAGCTTCGGGATACACCGCCTCCTCTTTTTTACGGAGCAGGTCGACAAGCCCCTCCGGCGAGAGCGGCAGGTCAGTCTTACCAATATAGAGCCCCTGCGCGTTCGCCGCGGTCAAGCCGTGACGGATCAAGTGAATTTTGTAACTTTTCACAGAAATTTCCTCCTAAAGTCGGCGGTTTCGACAGTTTACAAATCGTAATATTTGCGATATAATGAAAAACCCACCGTATAATTTCAAGCTAAGGAGTGTACCGGCAATGCCTACCGGATTTGCGCGTACCTTGACGCTGTTGCGCAAGGAACGCGGTATCAGTCAAAAACACGCGGCGGCTGCTTTGGAAATATCGCAAGCGCTGCTTTCCCATTACGAGAAAGGCATCCGCGAATGTCGTTTGGAATTCGTGGTGCGAGCCGCGGATTATTATAACGTATCGTGCGACTATCTGCTAGGGCGCACGCCGGACAAGTCCGGCGCCATGCTGACGGTAGACGACCTACCGGACGGCGAGCCGGACGTCAAAGGCGGACACACGGTGGACAGCATGTTGCCGGTGCTCAACAAAAAACTGGCGCTCAACGCGATCAGCGTGTTATTCGACATACTCAAGCGGTGTAAGCACAAGGAGCTGACCGCTGAAGTCTCCGCATACTTAAATCTTGCCATATACACGGTATTTCGCAGTCTGTATGCCGCAAACGCCAAAAACCCGAGCGCTTTGTTCTCGTTACCGGAAACATATTGGCAGCCCGTCGTTAACGGTGAAATGGGAATCGGTGCGGCACATATCCGAAAGATCGCCAAAGAGGCGTTCTCGGAATCGAAGGCACCGTCGATGTTACCGGATGCATTGGCAAAGTCCTATCCGCTGTTAGCGTCATCCCTGATGAACGTATTGAAAAACGCCGAACAATCGGTAGAGCAATAAGAACCCGACCCGCCAACGCAATTGAAAATTGCGGGCAGGTGCCTCGGGACCTTGTTGTTTTCACAACGAAAATGCGCGAGAGCTTCTCGCGCATTTTTTATTTGAATACCCAACCGCGCTGAATACGGAAGCTGAGCAAAAACAGAATGCAATCCACGATCAATTTAAGGAGCGTTTCGTTCCACTTGAGTAAAGCGTACAACCCGCCGGTGGCAAACGCAGAAAGCGACGCCTGAACCACGCTGAGCACGCAATACTTAAGTAACCGCTTTCCGGTATTGCCGTGGCTCTTAAATACGGTCTTTTTGTTCACGGTAAAGTTGAACAACCCCGACAAAACGCGTGCCGCATAGGTAGCGATCACGATTCGGATCTCCGTAGAAACGGACGGGAAGAGCCACCCCAACGCCGCAACAACCAAAGTGAAGGCGAGGATGTCCACCACAAACGACGAAAGCGACGTGGCGATAAATTTCAAAAACACCGAATAGATACGCACGGAATCGAGCAACGGATTAAAATGCGAGGATCTGTTTTCCTCTATGTATACCGTTTCGATCGGCACTTCCAAAAGGGCGATATCGGATTCGTGCGCGTCGAGGATCATGTTCATCTCATATTCAAAGCGTTCACCCTTGGTTGCCAAAAAGCGGCGCATAGCCTGCAGCGAAAAGCCGCGCAGACCGGTCTGGGTATCTGACAGGCTGATGCCGCACAGCAGCCGCAGCACACGGCTGGTGGTGCGGTTGCCGAAGCGACTGCGTGCCGGAATATTCGGATTGTTATTTGAAAAATCCCGACACCCCATGACGAGCGCATCGGGATGGTCGATGACCTCTTTAGCCACGGCAACGGTATCCGCAATGCGATGCTGACCGTCCGAATCCACCGTGACCGCACCGAGACAGGGCTGCTCTGCATTGAGCAGGTGATTGAACGCCGTCTTCAGAGCCCTGCCCTTGCCTTGATTCACGGCATGACGAAGCACGGTACAGCCATAGCTGTCCCGTGCTTCGTTAAAATACGCGTCATAGTCCGCACTGCTGCCGTCGTTGACGACGAGCAAGCGTTCAAAGCCCGCGTCGCGCAGATCCGCGAGCAGATCGAGCAATTTGTCATCGGGGTTGAGCGACGGAATAATGATCGCCACAGAACGATAAAGCTCCATATGTGCCTCACCTCTGTGACACAGTATACCGCAATTTCCGTCCTTTTTCAACCGTTTTTGAGAGATTTATACAGACGGATATATTCGTTTGCCGAACGTCCCCAGCTGAAATCACAACGCAGTGCGCGGTCGGTCAAAAGCTTCCAGTCCGCTTTATTTTGATAAGCGCCGATGCCGCGGCGGATCGCGTACAGCATATCGTCGGCATTGTAGGTCTTGAACGTAAATCCGTTGCCGGATCCGTCACCGCAATCTTGGATAGAATCCTTTAGTCCGCCGGTCTCGCGCACAATGGGAACGGCGCCGTAGCGGCAGGCGACCATCTGTGACAAGCCGCACGGTTCGCTCTTGGACGGCATCAAAAACAGATCAGAGGCCGCGTATATCTTCTGCGCCAGCTCCGGAACGAAACCGGAGCAGAAGCAGAATTTCTCAGGGTATTTCGCATACATTGAGCGGAAGAAAGTCTCGTACGCCCACTCACCCGAACCGAGGATCACGACCTGCACGTCTTCCTGCATTAGCTCTTCAAACACATATTGCACCAGATCAAAGCCCTTGTGTGAGGCAAGACGACTGACCATGCCGATCAGCGGGACATCGTCACGCACCGGCAGTCCCAACCGCTCCTGCAACGCTTTTTTGTTGAGCGCCTTGCCGGATGGGTCGTCCGCCGAATACGGAGCATACAGATTCGGATCGGTAGCGGGGTCGTAATTGTCGGTGTCGATACCGTTAAGAATACCCGACAGCTTCCAGCTGCGCAGGCGTAGGATCGAATCCATGCCGTGTGAGAACCATGGATCCAACAGCTCTTCTGCATAGGTCGGGCTGACGGTGCTGACACGGTTGGCGGTCTCAATACCGGCTTTCATCAGATTGATGCAGTCGCCGTGCTGTACGATCTCGCGCGCCTCCTCCGGCAGGCCGAACACGTCGCCCAAGATCTCCATGCCGTAAATGCCCTGATACTGAATATTGTGGATAGTGTACAGGGTGCGGATCGAAGAATAGGGCTCTTCCTTACCGTAGAACAGCGTGTGATACACCGGAATGAGTGCACTCTGCCAATCGTTTGCGTGGATCACGTCGGGCTTGAAATCAATGTACCTGAGCATCTCCAGCACCGCGCGGGAGAAAAACGCAAAGCGTTCCGCGTCGTCGTAATGCCCGTAAAGCCCCTCACGTTTGAAATAATACTGGTTATCCAGCAAATAGTAGATGACACCGTTCACCTTCGCCTCAAACACGCCGCAATACTGACGGCGCCACGAAACGGGGACGGAAAAGCTGGTCAAAAACGTCATGTCCGCACGAAGCTGCGCGGGGATACACTCATACAGCGGCATGACCACGCGACAGCCAACGAGACGCGCGCGCAGCGCACGCGGCAGAGAGCCGGATACGTCCGCCAGTCCGCCCGAGGCGGCAAAGGGTCTGGCTTCGCCGGTAGCAAATAAAACCTTCATACGCGTTATACCATCGTGCCTTTCTTCACGGAAACGGGATAGTCCGCACAGCCCTTCAGAGAGCGGCGATCCCGTATGCACACATTCTTATCGGTGATGATGTATTCCAACGTACTGCCCGCGCCGATCACACTGCCCTGCATTAGGATACAGTGATCCACCACCGCGTCGCGATCGATGTTGACGTCGCGGAACAGAATGGAATCCCGTACCACACCGTCGATCTTACAGCCGTCGGCAATGAGCGAATCCGCCACCTGCGCGTGCAACCCATACAGCGCGGGTGCGCAGTCGCGCACCTTGGTGTAGATCGGACGGTTGACAACAAACAGCTTTGCACGAACGGCGGGATCCAAAAGTGCCATGTTGGCATTGAAATAGCCCCTGAGCGACGAGATCGTCATGGCAAATTCAGGGATCTCATACGCATACAGGCGGCGATCCGCGATATGGCGTTGCAACACATCCCATTCGAAGCTGTACTGATTGCGGCTGACCGCGTTCTCGACCAGTTGAATAAGCAAGGCGCGGGATACCACATACAACCCGATGCCGTACAGCGCCTCGCCGAGTGCACGGCGGGTGATGATCATATCGGTGATGCGTCCCTGCTCGTTCGCCGTGATGATGGGCGATGCGACGTTTTCGGGTGCCGTACCGCGCAGGCAGGCGACCGTGATATCCGCTCCGCTCTCCATGTGAAAATCCACCAACCGACGGTAATCAATGTTGCCGACGATATGGCAATCCGATAGGATCACATAGTCGTGGCGGGAGTTTTCGAGAAAACGGCGCACGCCGGCAAGCGGAGCGATCCTGCCGTCGTATTGATCCTCCGATGCGCCGAACGGGGGCAGGAAATACAGACCCTGTGCTTTGCGGGACAGATCCCACGCCTTACCGGAGCCTAAGTGATCCATCATGGATTGATAGTTGCTTTTCGTCACGACACCGACCTTGGATACTCCCGCGTTGACAAGATTCGACAACGTGAAATCCACTAAACGGTATCTGCCGCCGAACGGGACGGAGCCCATCGCACGATTCTGTGTGAATTCAGGAAGCGCATCATCGTGCATATTGGGAAACAGTAAGCCGAGTACGGTATTCCGATTCATCTCACTTTCCCTCCTTTTCGACATCATGGTCGATCATAGCCTTGGCTGGAATGACCGCGCCTGCACCGACCGTAACGCCTGAGGCAACCACGGCGACACCCCACTCGTCAAGCTCTTTCATATCCTCCGGCCGCATACCGACCGTGACGTTTTCTTCGATAACCGCATTCTCGGCGACAATGGCATACTGCACCACTGCACCCTTCTTAACCGTAACGCCCGGCATGATGATGGAATCGCGGATCTGTGCACCTTCCTCAACGGTGACACCGGCAAACAACACACTGAAATCGACGTTACCGTGAATGTTACCGCCCTCGGTGATCATACTGTTCTGTACCTTGGCGGTACTGCTGATGTAATGCGGCGGCAGTCCGGGCGTGCGGGAATAGATGCGCCAGCTGTCATCCGACAGATCCAGCGGCACCATGGGGTTCAGCAGATCCATGTTGGCTTCCCACAGACTGTCAATGGTACCGACGTCCTTCCAGTAGCCCTCAAAGCGGTAGGCATACATGCGCTCGCCCGCGTTCAACATGGCGGGAAGAACGTTCTTGCCGAAATCGTTTTGCGAGTTCGGGTCGTTCTCGTCCGCTGTCAGATACGCCTTGAGCTTTTTCCAGTTAAACACGTAAATGCCCATCGATGCCAAGTTGCTTTTTGGGTTCTTGGGCTTCTCCTCAAATTCATACACCGCGTTATCGGAATGCGTGTTGAGGATACCGAAACGGCTTGCCTCCTCCCACTCGACCTCGATCACGGCGATGGTACAATCGGCGTTGTTTTTCTTATGCTCCGCGATCATTTTGGCATAGTCCATCTTGTAAATATGGTCACCCGACAGCACCAACACGTATTCAGGGTCGTACCGTTCAATGAACACCATATTCTGATAGATGGCGTTGGCGGTGCCTTTGTACCAATCCGCGCCCTTATTGCGCTGATACGGCGGCAGCACGTGAACGCCTGCCTCCATGCGGTCAAGATCCCACGGCTGGCCGGAACCGATATAGTCACTGAGCTCCAACGGCTGGTACTGCGTCAGGACGCCGACCGTTTCGATGCCGGAGTTGACACAGTTGGACAGCGGGAAATCAATGATGCGGTATTTGCCGCCATAGGGTACGGCAGGCTTTGCCACGGTGGTGGTCAGCGCGTACAAACGGCTGCCCTGTCCACCTGCGAGCAGCATTGCCACGCATTCTTGCTTGCGAAACATAAAAAGACCCCTTTCAAGTCTTATAATTTCCCATAACTATCATACCAAAGCGAAACTCAAAAATCAAGACCTTTTTGGTCGTTTTTCGAAAAGGTGTGAATTCATTGTTTTATTTTATTGTGCACTTTAAACAAAAATAAGCTGCGGATTTTTCTCAGGTCTTCGGAAACCTTAGTATAGCACACATCCAACCGTGGATACGGTCGAAAAAAAAGCACCCTGATAAAAATCAGAGTGCCGATGTCGACTCCTACATAAGGCCGAAGCTGATCTGCAGGGCATGATCGATACGCGTCATCGCATTGTCATCCAAGCGTCCCATATGTTCGCGGAGCCGTTTTTTATCAATGGTTCGGATCTGCTCAAGCAGCACGACGGAATCTCTGGTCAACCCGCTTCCCTCTGTGTTTACCTGAATGTGTGTGGGCAAGCGCGCCTTATCCTTCTGGCTGGTGATAGCAGCGGCGATCACGGTGGGACTGTGGCGATTACCCACGTCGTTCTGGACGATGAGCACGGGGCGTGTTCCTCCCTGCTCCGAACCCACCACCGGACTGAGATCGGCATAGTAGATATCCCCGCGGCGAATGTTCATCATCGCGTGTTCCCTCCTTTTTATCTTCCGGAAATAGTTTGTCCCTAAATTGATCTCTTAATCATTGTATGCTCGTCCGGTAAATTTGACATAAGCGGGACGGAACAAACATATATATGCCGAGGGAGGCGATAAAATGGCGATCGCAGAAGATATTCACGCACGGTGTCGGTTATGCACCGCCGAGGCGGCCACGATACTGAGCGGCATGATCGACAGCGTCACGGTTGAACCGATCGCGGTACAGGCACGGCGATCGGCGGCGGACATCGCGGGAGATACGGTGTACGCCTTGCTTGGACGTGCCTTCATCACACCTATCGATCGGGAGGATCTGTGGCTGATGCATGAAACTGCCGAACAGGTATGGCGCGAGGCAGAGGATACAGCATTACTGCTTTATCACTGCGGTCGACAGCTGCCGCCCGCATGCGAGGCGGCGATCCGCACGGCCGCCGCCTGCTGTACGGCGGCGGGACAAATTACCGCAGCGTTCCCGCATATCGACGCGACGCGCCAGCGAATGCGCGTGCTGCGCGAGGCACAACGCATCTGCCATACGACCGTACACACCTGTTTTGCAGACGCCACCACACGGCGGGTATGCGAAGGGGTCTACCGCGTGATCCGAGCGTGTGAGCTGCTGATCGGTGTTCTGCGATATGCGGCAATGAAAAGCGGATAAAAAACAGCCTTCCCAAAGGAAGGCTGTTTGCATGCGTATCAGGTTTTTTTCTTGCGGATGCGAAAGCTGAGAAACACCACCAGCTGAGCGGGGATCCACAAAAAGATCAGCGACCACAGGTCGTCAATATACGGGCGCAGAATAAAATACACAAGCCCGAACAAGGACGTGACCAGCAAGGACACGGTCAGTAAGTGATAGCGTTCCTTTCGCCACACGCTGTTGAGCACCAGCAGAGTGATCAGCGACACCGGTATCGCGCACACAAACACGAGCCACACCAGTTTGTTCAGCGTCCAATGCAGAAGCAAAAACAACAGCATCGCCAGCGTCCAGATGCCGACCAGGCACACACCAATGATCATGGACGGACTGTACCGGATCTTCGCGGTCTTTCCGTCCCACGCATCGTGGGACGTCAACATCCAGTCTACCGTCACGCCAAACAGATCAGCGATTGCCTTGGCAACGGCAAGATCCGGTATACCGTCAGCACGCTCCCACTTGGAAATGGATTTATCCGAGTAATTTAAGACTTCGGCAAGCTGTGCCTGCGTCATACCCGCGTCGGTACGCAGACGGATCAGATTACCGGCAAACACATCTTTTACTTCTTCCACGATCTGGCTCTCCTTTCTTCCAACCGCAGGACTTCACTCACAACAGCTCCTGCAACGTCCACGCCAGTGCAAGCGGTAATACCTTGCATCTGAGCATTGGAATTGACTTCACAAACCAATCCGCCCTGCAACAGATCCACACCGCCGAACCGCAGACCTAAAGCGCGGCAACAGTGCAGTGCAAGTGCTTCCTCTTGAGGCGTGGGGGTATACGGCAACGCCTCGCCGCCGTGCGCGATGTTTGCGCGAAAATCCGCGGGATTGACCCGCTTCATGGCGGCGACGACACGGTCACCAACGACGTACAGCCGCTTATCCTCCCCCGCCGCATCACGGATGAATTCCTGCAACAAAAACGGACTGTGACGCATACCGTATACAAGCTCACGCAACCGTTCAGGCGTTTCGGCAAGATACACCTGCTCACCAAGCGAGCCGAAGCATTCCTTGACCACCATAGGGAACCCCAGCTGCCGTTCAGCGGCGTTTATAAACGGCTCAACAGGCTCGGTGATCTCCACGTAGGTCATCGGTGCGAGCAGTGTTTTCGGCATAGGAATGCCGTGTGCCGCAAGCACGCGATGCGTCTCGCTTTTATCATCACACAACGCAACCGATGCGGCGGAGTTGTATACCAAAGCACCGGTAGCCTCTAAAGCGCGGGCAAGACGCGTGTCCTTATCCCAGAACAACACGACGTCTCCCGCTTTCACAGGTTCCACCGACACGGCAGGGGCAAGTGTGACCGTGCATTCCGTGTTTTTAAGGACGCGCACGGGCACGCCCTCTCGCCGGAGTGCGGCGTGTAACCGCCGCACCGGATCGGGTGGATCGGTGTTCCAAAACCCGTTATAGATAACAAAATACGTTTTCATGTAAAACTGTGCTCCACTGTTAATACGACGAACAACCGATTATCCACGATCTGCAAGCGACGCTCGATCTCCGCCTGCAGATCAGCCTTCGCATACCCGAACGGAACGACCACGTCAAAGATCACATTGATACGCTGTTCACCGCGCACCAGACGGAAATCGTGCAGGCTCAGAGCGGGATCAATATCGCTCAGAATGGTCTCGGTCAGCACACGCAGTTCGCGCACCTGCTCATCCTCCGTATCCACCGGATCCATGTGGATACATGCTGTGATATTCAGTTCGCGCACCAGACGGCGCTCCACCGAATCAATAAGCTCGTGGCTGTGTAAAATGTCCCCGTGTGCCGGCACTTCGGCGTGCAACGACACGATGCAACGACCGGGGCCGTAGTTGTGCACGATCAGATCATGGATCCCGACGATCCCCTCGTTCTCCAGCACGATGCGGCGGATCTGCTCCACGAGCTCCGGATCCGGCGCCTCGCCAAGCAGCGGCGACAGAGTTTCCCTGAGCACCGAGAATCCGGACCAGATGACAAACAGAGAGACCGCCACACCGACATACCCATCGATCCGGATGGCGGTAAAGTAGGTGAACATTGAGGATACGAGCACCACCGCTGTACAGATCACATCGTTGCGGCTGTCGGTCGCGGCGGCGATCAGGGCATCCGAACGGATACGGTCGCCGATATGCCGATTAAACCGCGCCATCCACAGCTTGACAAGAATGGAAACCGCTAAGATCACACCAGTCACCCATGAAAAGGCAGACGGAGCGGGTTCTAAGATCTTGCCGACGGCACTGCCCGCAAGCTCAATACCGGCAAGCATGATAAGCGCCGCCACGGTGAGCGCAGACAGGTATTCCACTCTGCCGTGACCGAAAGGATGCTCCTCATCCGGCGGCGAACCCGCCAAGCGGAAGCCCACCAGTGTCACGACGGATGAACCGGCATCCGATAGGTTATTGAACGCGTCAGCTATAATGGCAACGCTACCGGACAAAATACCGGCAAGCAGTTTGAATACGAACAGCAGAACATTAGCCGCAAGGCCCGTCACACCGGCGAGCTTACCGTAGGCGGTGCGAACAGCAGCTGCCGCCGTGTTTTCGGGCTCGCAGACGAAGCGGCTTATCAACGCTTTGGCAAGCATTTAAAGTCCTCCCCTCTCGCGAGATCGCGGCCGATAACGTTGGCAATAGCATCAAACACAAAACGAAAATACCTCGCACCGTAATGATGAAACTGGCGGCGGCGCAGCATCTCGGTCAGCTGTTCCACCGTGACCCAACGTGCTTGTGACACTTCCTCGCGTTGCAGGCGCATATCCGGCACAGCAATATCACGGCGCACCAGCCACACGTCACACAACGAGTTACGGCGCACCAGCCGTCCCAGCGATTTAAACTCGGTCTCCGGCAAATGGATGCCCAACTCCTCGCCCAGCTCGCGGCGGGCGGCAGTCAGACTGTCCTCTCCCGCAATGACCGAACCGCTGGTGACTGCCCACACGTTCGGCATAAGCTTGCGGTGCTTGGATCGACGCTGGATCAGAACGCGATCCACAGAGTTGACGATCCAGATGTGTACCACCTTGTGATATTCGCCCGTATGCAGACGCTCACCACGTCGGATCTTACGGCCGAGCGGTGTGCCGTTGCGGTCGAACAACTCCCAGTGTTCCATGTATCATCAACTCCTTCCAATACTATATCATTCTATATTTTACCTGTTTTTACCGCAAATGTCCACTCTTTTTTATTGACACGGTACGACAGTTTGCGTACAATAGGAGATACACGATGAAAACGAGGTGTATCGTCATGGCAAGCATGCGGTTGGACGCATTGGTACGGGAGCAGCTGGGCTTGTCGCCGGAGGAGGCGACGGGCCTTATCATGGCGGGGCGTATCTGGGTCGGTCACGTGCCGGCGGACAAGCCCGGTATGACCGTATCCGCAAACACCGTGGTAACGCTCCTTGAAAAGCCGAAGAAGTACGCCAGCCGTTCGGGTTATAAATTGGCGAAGGCACTGCAGGTATTCGCACCCGAGATCGCAGGCAAGGTCGCGTGTGATATCGGCGCGAGCAACGGCGGGTTCACGGACTGCCTGTTGCAAAACAAAGCAAAGCACGTCTATTCCGTAGACGTGGCATACGGTATTCTGGCGTGGGAGCTGCGTAACGACGAGCGTGTAACGGTATTGGAACGCACCAACGCGCGCAATCTCACAGCCGAACAGCTCGGCACGGTATGTGATCTGGTAACCGCGGATGTGTCCTTCATCTCACTGACTAAGATCTTTCCCGCCGTGCGCCGTGTGCTGATTCCCAACGGTATTGTCATTACGCTCATCAAACCACAATTTGAAGCAGAACGCCGCCGGCTTGGCAAAAACGGAGTCTTGAAAGATCCCGCCGACCTGCCTCCCTTGCTTTGCCGCTTGTTTGACGCGGCCGCGGAAAACGGATTGTATGTTAAGGGGTTAACGGTATCTCCCATCCACGGCACCAACGGCAACGTGGAATACTTAGCGTATTTTGAGAGTGACACGCCGCTTACTGCCGAAGAGCGACATCAATTGATCGATAAAGCGCTGGCGGAAACGCCGGACGATTGAGGAGTGCTATGAAACGCTTGTTTTTGGGTACAGTGGCGTTGTGCCTGTTGCTGACAGGGTGCGGCGATAACACGGCCGTTTCGCCGCCATCCAATACCACCACAACGGTATCCACGACGACAACAATAGCAACGACCACCGAAGCTACCACCACGACCACCGCGATCACCACCGTGGCCGGATCCCTGAGCGTGGTGACGACACAGCCGAACGATCCGGACGGCTTTGCCTTGACGGATGAGCAAACAGCCTCGCTTGATGCCCTGATCGCGTCGTACGAGGGAACGGTGGCAGTGGGATATCACGACATCACCTCCGGCTATCAGTACACCTACAACGGCACGCAAAGCTTCCCTGCCGCCAGTGTTATCAAAGCGCCCTTTTGCCGGTACGTACTGGGAATGGCAGAGCAAAACGGGCTGGATCTTTCGGCAGAGATGACCTACACGGAAGATATGTACGTCGGAGGCACAGGTACCATTAAAAACGCCGAATTCGGAACGGTATACACGCAGGAAGAACTCATAAAGCTCGCCATCCGCAAAAGCGACAATATCGCGTTCAAGATGTTGCGACAGGTATATCCGGCAACGGGGTTTAAGCAGTACGCGAAGGCGATCGGAATCACAGATATCGCGGGTATCAAGAATATCAGCAGCAGTAATATCAACGCCGTGAACGCGATTACCTACATGCAGGATATCTACTCCTACATAACCGGCGATAACCAATACGGCAAGACGCTGGAGACCCACATGCGGAGCACGGTCAATCCGATGATCCGCTCCAAGTATCCGGTCGTGCGCAAATACGGTTGGATGGAGGGTGCTTATCACGACATGGCGATCATCAAAGCACCGCGTCCGTACATTCTGGTCATTTTATCGGATCACGATGAAGGCTCCGACGAAGACGAGGAGATGTTTCGTGTCATCTCAGAAGCCGTCGAAGCGGTATCGGGAAATTAAACCGGCCACATCATTTATTCTTTATTGCGGAGCAGATAGATCCATTCCCTACACGCAGTAGGGCGGGGATATATCCCCGCCGCCCGCAAAAGCTCCTTGTGCAAAAGAGCGTTTCTGTTTGCCGGTCTTCACTACTTGGAAACCGTTATTCACAAGAAGACCACTAAAGAACGCCCTGAACGGTGCCTTCCGTTCGGGGCGTTCTTTCGTTTCTACAGACTGCCGATAAGCTTCTCGGCACAGCGAATCCCGTCCACAGCGGCAGACGTGATACCGCCTGCATAACCGGCGCCCTCACCGCAAGGATATAGACCGCGGACAGTTGATTGACACTCGTCGTCACGCAGCAGTCTGACCGGTGACGAGCTACGCGTCTCCACGCCTGTCAGCACCGCGTCATACCGGTCAAATCCCTCGATCTGTCTGCCGAAGCGCGGCAACGCCTGCTTTAAAGCTGACGATACAAACGGCGGCAAGCAGGCACGCAGGTCGCACGGTGTCGTATCGGGGCGATAGGACGGCAGTATGTCGCCGAGCGCCGTACTGCCTCTCCCCGCCAAAAGATCACCCACGAGCTGGATCGGCGCACGGTACTCCCCGCCGCCAAGCACAAACGCCGCTTGTTCCATCTGACGTTGCAAGGAAACACCTGCGAGTGGGGAAGCATCAGGCATATCGTCGGGAGTCACGTTCACAAGCAGGGCACTGTTGGAATTTTCCGCGTCGCGGGCGAATTCGCTCATACCGTTGACACACACACCGCCCTCCTCCGAAGCCGCGGCGATCACCACGCCGCCGGGGCACATGCAAAAGGAATACACACTTCTGCCGTTTTCCAGATGGCAAGCGAGCTTATAATCGGCAGCACCAAGCGCCGGATGACCTGCAAAGCCGCCGTATTGACTGCGGTCGATCATCACACGCGGATGCTCAATACGCACGCCGACCGCGAACGGCTTTTTCTCCATCGGCACGCCACGACCGTACAGCATGGAGAACGTATCCCGCGCACTGTGACCGGTCGCCAAGATCAAACGCGTACAAGCGATCTCCTCGTTGTCGTTTACGGTGATACCGCACAGCGCTCCGTTTTCAATGCAAAGATCGGTGACGGTCGCGCCGAAGCGCACCTCCCCGCCGAGTGCAACGATCCGCTCGCGAAGACCGCGCACGACGTTACACAACTTATCCGTACCGACGTGGGGCTTTGCCTGCCACAGTATCTCCTCAGGTGCACCGGCGGCAACGAATTCCTCCAGTACGTATCGGATACGAGGATCCTTGATACCGGTATTCAGCTTGCCGTCCGAAAACGCACCCGCTCCCCCCTCACCGAATTGGACGTTGGAGCGGGGATCCAATGCGCCTGTACAGCGGAAAAGCTCTACGGTTCCGCGGCGCTTCTCCACCGATTCGCCACGCTCCAACACGAGCGGCTGTAAGCCGGCACGCGCGAGTATCAGCGCGGCAAACAGTCCGGCAGGGCCGCTGCCCACCACTACGGGGCGATGGGACGGCATCGGCACGGTCGGGACATTAAGCACGGTCGGTAAAAGCGGTGTCACATCCGGTAAGGACAAATACCCTGCCTCGTCGCCGACGACCGTGACCGCCGCGGTGATCTGAAAAGTGATCGCGTCCTTACGGCGCGCGTCCACCGAGCGTTTATACAAACGGCAGACGGTGATGTTTTCTGCCGCGATCTTTAATTTTCGCGCAACGGCACGGCACAGATCCTTGTCCGTATACGATACCGGCAGTTTGATGCCGCTGACCTTGATCATCTGCTCACCGCCTGTGCTGCAGCATAGGCGGACGCCCATGCCCATTGCAGGTTATACCCGCCGCAATCGCCGTCCACGTCCAACAGCTCGCCGATCAGATACAGACCGCGAACCAATCGGGACTGCATCGTGACCGGATCCACGTCGCGGGTATCGATACCGCCGGCGGTGACCTGAGCACCGCCAAACCCTTGCGTTCCGATCACGTCGACTGTAAACCTCTTGATAACCGATGCCAAGCGGCGGTGATCCCCTATCGTATCATTAAGCGAATAACCCGCCGCGCGACAAACCGTCTGCCCGATCCGTTTGTGTAACAGACCTGTCAGAAAATCCTCCGCCATGCGAGCGGGGCGGGATTTCAGGTGCTCGATCAGTTTCTCCTCCGACATCGCGGGGAGCAGATCGATCACGGCTTGCATCACGCCGTTTCTGCGGCGTTCCCAATCGCCGACCGCACGGGATATCTGCATAACCGCAGGGCCGGAAATACCGTATTCGGTAAACAGCAACTCACCGGTGTGCCGACACAGCGGTTTGCCGTTCAATACGAAAGAAACAGTCGCATCGGTACGGAGTCCTTTCATTGCTTTGATAAAGGTTGTATCCGTCTTAACCTGTACGATCGAAGGAAACAGCGGCGTTTTTCGGTGACCGAGCGCGGTCGCCAGACCGTACCCCTCCGCCGAGCCGCCGAGCGACGGCGCGGCGGCACCGCCGGTGCACAATATCACGTGATCGGCATATACCGTTTCATCCGCACTGCGCACCGCAAGCCCCTGCTTTTGGGGACGGAGGGCAATAACCGCGGTATCGCACCGCTGGGTCACACCAAGCTGTGCCAGCTCTAAGCGCAGACAGTCCAGCACGGCGGCCGCCTGCTCACACAACGGGTATTCCCTTCCCTCCTCGCGCGGGGCACACAACACACCAAGCGAAGCAAAAAAATCAACACACGCCTGTGGCGGAAACGCAGTCAAAGCGGGAGCGGTAAACGATACGTCCGCCCCGTGATAATGCGACGGATCGGCACGGCGATTGGTGATGTTGCAAGTGCCGTTTCCGGTCGCCAGCAGTTTTTTGCCGACGCGCGGTGCTTTTTCCAGCAGCAGCACCTGCTCACCGCCCAAAGCGCGCGCACAAAACACCGCCGCCGCAAGTCCGCTCGCGCCGCCGCCGACAATAACCGTATGCCACTGTTTCGCCATTTCCGTCACCTCTTGCCATTCAGTATACCGATTTTCCGCCGGCTCGTCAAGATTTTAGCTTTTTTAAATTTTCCTTGACAAAGCATAGGCAAGAGCATATACTATCTTGGTAGCTTTATCATTTCGGTCACAAAACTTATACTTTTTGGTTTTTTGCTGTGGGCAAGTGCGCACGCTGTGCACACTATTCGGGATAGGAGGCTGAAAAAAAGCATGGTACACACCAACGAGTTATTTGATCTGTCCAAAAGCATAGCAGGGGGATGCTTATCACTGTACACGCATCCGTGGGAGGCACTACCGCATATCAAGGAGCATATTCTGCAAATGGCAAAAGCACTGCCGCAGGAGCTGTTTGAGCAGCGCGGCGAGGATATCTGGATCGCCAGATCGGCAAAGATCTGTCCAAATACCACGATCATAGGACCGTGCATCATTGACGAAGCCGCGGAAGTACGCCCCGGCGCGTTTATCCGTGGCAACGTTCTGGTTGGTAAGCATACGGTGGTAGGAAACTCCACGGAGCTTAAAAACGTCATTCTGTTCGATAACGTACAGGTGCCGCATTACAATTACGTGGGGGATTCCATTCTGGGATATCGGACACACATGGGTGCGGGCTCCATCACCTCGAACGTAAAAAGTGACAAATCGCTCGTCGTCATTCACGACGGTGACGAGAAAGCCAAAACAGGACTCAAAAAGTGCGGGGCAATGTTGGGCGACAACGTCGAGATCGGTTGTAACAGTGTGTTAAATCCCGGCACGGTGGTCGGTAGGGACTCACAGGTATATCCCCTTTCCTCCGTGCGTGGGGTGATTCCCGCGCGACACATCTATAAGAATGCACGGCAGATCGTGCAGAAACGGAGTGAATGAGTATGCGACGATTGTTCGGGACAGACGGTGTACGCGGTATCGCGAATACAGAATTGACATGTGAGCTGGCATACGGTATCGGCAAAGCGGCAGCATTGGTACTGGCGAAAGACGGACGCCGAAGACCGGTATTTCTCATCGGATCGGACACGCGCGCATCCTCAGATATGCTGGACGCGGCGCTGACCTCAGGGCTTTGTGCCGTTGGTGCGGATGTCATTCGGCTGGGTGTTATCCCCACCCCCGCGGTGGCGTTTTTAGTGGGAAAATATAAGGCGGACGCAGGGATCATGATCTCCGCGTCGCACAACCCTGCCGAATACAACGGCATCAAGATCTTCTCGGGCGACGGCTACAAGCTGCCGGATGCACTGGAGGAGGAGATCGAGCAGATCGTCTTGGACGGTGACGGTGTCTTCCCCACCCCGATGGGCGGCGACGTCGGCAAGGTGACGGTGGCGGCAAACGCCGCCAAGGATTACATCGATCATCTCAAAAGCACGGTCTTATACGCGTTGGACGGCATGCGCATCGCAGTGGACTGTGCCAACGGTGCGGCGTCGGTCACAGCGGAACGCCTGTTCCGTGAGCTGCGCGCCGAGGCACACATCCTGCATCACACACCCGACGGCATCAACATCAACCGCGACTGCGGCTCCACCCATCTGGAAGCGTTGTCAAAGTACGTTGTTGAAAACGGCTTGGACCTCGGCATCGCGTTTGACGGTGATGCCGACCGTTGCCTGTGCGTCGATGAAAACGGAAACGAAGTCGACGGCGACCAGATCATGGCGATCTGCGCCGTGGACATGAAGGAACGCGGTAAATTGGCAGGTGATACCGTTGTCGGCACCATCATGACAAATTTCGGCTTCACCAAATTCTGCAAGGATAACGACCTGCAATTTATCGCCACCAAGGTCGGTGACCGCTATGTGCTGGAGGAGCTGCTGCTCGGCGACTTCTCGTTCGGCGGCGAGCAATCGGGGCATATCATCTTCCGCGATTTTGCCACCACCGGTGACGGACAGCTGACAGCCGTACAACTGTTATCCTACCTCAAGCGTAGCGGTGCAAAGTTGTCCGAGCTAACGGCCATTATGACGAAATACCCGCAGTTGAGCATCAATCTTGAGGTGTCGGCAGAAGCAAAGGTGCACTTTTATACCAACAGTGCGATCAAAAAAGCAATGGCTGCCGCCAAAAAGGCGCTGGACGGCACCGGCCGCATCGTCGTTCGCCCGTCGGGCACCGAGCCGCTTATCCGCGTGATGGCGGAGGGTGACGACCCGGCACTGGTAAAGGAACAGGCAGAATCGGTTGCTTGTGTCATTCGGGAACAACTCAAATGACAAAACGCCTCCCAACGGGGAGGCGTTTTTCTCATTTACAGGACACCGCGTTTATACAGACCGCGGGTGAAATCGGCAGGCGGTTTACCGCCGTTTCGGTACTGGTAAAGCACGCGGGATACGCGGGCAGGCGCTTCATCAGTAAAATGCAGATACAGGAAATCGTGGGTCGGCAACGCCGACAGCATATCTGCCAGATACAGCGGAACAGCATTGAGTAATTCACTACATTCGCCGGCACAGCGCACCGGAAATTCGGTGCCGCGCCGATCAACAAGCGTACTGCTGCCGCCGCAAGACAAACAGCCAACCGCCGCCGATACGGGGCACGCGCGCAACAGCATCAGCGGTTGTCTGCCGTAAGCAAACAAACCGATGCACCCCTTTTCTTCCGCAAACCGCATCTGCTGAAAAGTGAGTTCAAACGAGAGGATCGCCGCTTTCGCGCCATCCTCTGCGATAGCCGATAGCGATTCGCTGTTTAGAATATGTAGGAACGCGCCCGCAACCGGTACAAGCCCCGCCGCTTTGGCAAGTGGGATCGCCCCAACCGTATTACAAAGGGCAAACGCCGCACCGTCCGCGGCGGCACGCTCCAGCTGCTTTTGCGCGATGGTTTCCCGTCCAAACAATCCGCGCGGGATCTCAACGCCCCAAAACGGAACGTCGGGACGTTTACCGAGCGGCACGATCCACGCATCTGCCTCCCCGCAGATCTGCTCCGGCGACTCTACCCGAGCCACCAATCCGTGCAGTAACCCATCCGGCAACACAGCAGGCGGCAACGGTTTATTCTCAAACGGAATGGGCGCTGTTTGTGAGCGAACGCAAAGCAATTCTTCGAGCGCACGCCGACGCAGCGCATTCACGGCGGACAACGGCACCGCAGCCGGTTCGGCGGTGGCAACAGCTAAAAACGGTGTGCCGCCCGTCTTTTGCAACGCGGTAATCAAACGATCCGCATCCAAAACACTTTCCATTTTTGGCGTGTCCGGATCGGTAACCGTCACGGTATGCCCGTCGCAATCTTCCGCCGTCAGCGTCAGCGGATCGGCAGTCAGTGTCAGGGTGATCGGCACCGATTGCCGCTCACGGGTATACAAATGTGCCAAACGGTTGAGCACCGCCGGCGGTGCAATGTCCTCCAAGCGGCGCTTGCCGAACAGATCGGCATCGCGCACGCCCGTAAAATATCCATCCGTAAAACCGGTGCGCGAAAACACCGCACGCAGATCCTCCAGCGTTTGCGCATCCGGTTTCTTGCCGTCCAGCAGATCACGCAACACCGCGGTTGCGGCGGCAACGTATTCGGGACGCTTCATACGCCCCTCAATTTTGAGTGATGTGACCCCCATATCGGTCAGTTCGGGAATATGACCGTACAATGAATTATCTTTTAAACTCAGCGCCGCTTCATCGGCATCGGGAGAGTGTCCCACTGCAAACGGCAGACGGCACGGTTGTGCGCATAAACCGCGGTTACCGCTCCTGCCGCCAAGCATAGCAGACAGCTGACATTGACCGGACACCGACATGCACAGCGCCCCGTGCACGAACACCTCCAGCTCACAGCCGAGTCCTGTACAAGCAGCGATCTCGTCTTTGGTCATTTCGCGGGCGAGCACCACGCGGGAGAAGCCCAGATCGCGCAGTTGAGTAACACCCGCTGGGGAATGACAGGTCATTTGCGTGGAGGCGTGCAACGGCATCGTCGGCGCGCACGCATGGATACGGCGGGCAAGACCGCGATCCTGTAAGATCAACGCATCTGCACCGCACTCACACGCGGCTTTTGCGACCTTTAGTGCCTCAGGCAATTCGCGATTAAGTACAAGCGTGTTAAGCGTCACGTATACTTTTACGCCACGGGCATGACAAAAAGCCACCGCCTCTGCGAGTGAGGGGGTGGCGTCCGTATTGGCTTGTAAAGAGAAATTCTGAGCGTGGCGGCGCGCGTTAAACGAGCCAACCCCCAGATACACCGCGTCCGCGCCGGCACGGACAGCGGCTACCATTGCATCCCAAGATCCGGCTGGGGCTAACAGCTCCGTCATTAGGAATACAATCGACGCAGTGCTTCCATTTCGGCACGCAGCGCTTTGTTTTCTTCCAAATACTCGGTAATCTGCGTACGCAGATGATCCGCGGAGGCCTCCGCCTTGTGGGCACGGTCGGCGTTGTTGATCGCGGCAAGCACCGCCGCCATATTCATGGACATACGGGGATTGTCCTCCATGAGCTGACGGATCTCGCGGTCGACCTGTCCGCCGAGCTCTTCCATGTACTCCATCGGTTCATCCGAAGATAACATAAAATCCGATCCGCAGATCGTGAGTTTAACGCGGTTACGTGCCACAAACGATTCCTCCCCTGCATACTTTTTATTATCAGTATATCACAAGAGTTTCAAACTCGCAATGGTTTTTGCGGATATTCATTCACATTTGAGATGGATCAGATGCGCAATACCGGGGATGGATTCCCCTTGCTGGGAGGAGGTCGGCGACATCATTGCACCGGTCGCGATAAACAACCCATCCCGCCATTTTCCGCATTCCATGTTGCCGAGGATCAACGAGCACAGCACCGATGCCGAGCACCCGCAACCGCTGCCGCCGGCATGAACGTCCTGACGCTCACGGTCGTACAGGAGCATTCCGCAGTCGAAATATTCGTCGCCCGGTCGCTCGCCGTCACGTGCCATCAAGGTCTTGAACAAGGCGCTCCCCTCCGCTCCGAGATCGCCCGTCGCAATAAAATCATAGTCCCCCGGATGCGTGTCCGTATCTGCAAAGAACTTCATGAGCGTATCCGCAGCAGCGGGTGCCATAGCAGCACCCATGTTGTTGGTATCCGTGATACCGAGATCCACAATGCTACCGATGCACACGTCCGCGATATGCACCTTGCCCCCACCGAGCCCCACCAATACGGCACCCGATGCGGTAGCGGTCCACTGCGCGGTGGCGGGGCGTTGCCCGCCGTACTCCAGCGGAAAACGGAACTGGCGCTCTGCCGTGCAAAAATGCGACGAGGTAACCGCCGCCGCAATATCGGCGGCACCGCTGTCCACAAAAATGGATGCCATCGCAAGCGTCTGTGCCATCGTCGAGCAAGCACCGAACTGGTTAACGAGCGGAATCTGACTGTCCCGCATCCCAAACGTTGAGGCAATATTCTGATTCAGCAGATCACCGGTAAACAACACATCCACTTGCGACGGTGAAAAGCCCGCCTTGTTCAGCGCGCAGCTCAGCGCTTCCTTTTGCAAACGGCTTTCGGCTTTTTCCCACGTCTTTTCGCCGAGTCGCGTATCGGTGAATACCTGATCAAACAGATCGCCGAGCGGCCCTTCTCCCTCTTTTTTGCCCACGACCGATGCGTACCCGAGTATCGTCGGTCTTCCCGATAAACTGATGGTGTGCTTTCCTCTTCTTTCCGGCATACTCATCCTCCCCTTTTACAGTTTGGTATGCGCAACTTTGCCGCTAATTATGCAAAAAGCGGAAGGTATTCCTCTTCCGCTTTTAAAAATCTTATAGATAGCACGCAACCGCCGCCAACCGTTTGGCACAAGCCGCTATCGTATCCAACCAAGCATATTCGCCGACCGCATGAATATTACCGCCACCGACCCCCACACTGCAAATCGTGGGGATGCCGGCATTGGTAGTATACGCTGCATCCGAGCCGCCCGAACTGCTGGCATAGGACAGCTGCGGCAATCCGCATTGCTCATAGATCTTGTTCATATTGTCCAAAAGAGCAATATTGACTTCCGCAAGCGGCATTGCCGGACGCTCGCTCACCTTCACAAGTTCGCACGCACATCCCTCAATTAAGGTATCTGCCGCCACACGCTCGGCAATGGCAACGGCTTTTTGATGCTGTTCTTCGTTGGCAAAGCGCATATCCGCCGAGAACATACAGGTTTCCGCCACAGTATTGGAAGCAGTACCGCCGCTTATCATTCCACAGTTGACAGTAATCCCTTCGGGGTCTTTATATTGTTCCAATTGCAAAATTTTATGCGCCGCTTCCGCGATGGCGTTCGTTCCATTATAGCAATTCCCTGCGTGCGCTGCTTTGCCCGTGATGTAAAACCGATAACTCAAGATACCTTTGCGCGCAAGCGTCACCACTTTGCCGCCGCACGCCTCTGCATTCAAAAACGCCGCCGCGCCCTTCGCGTGCTCCAGCATAAACGAGATCGTTTGCTTATTGCTTTGCTTACTGCTGGTTTCCTCGTCCGTTTGCAGGATCAATTTAATGGGGCGGCCCGCAAACTCACACCGTGCAAGTGCATCCATCGCCAAAAATGCCGCGACCACACCGCCCTTGCAATCGATCGTGCCGGGACCGTAAAGACGATTGCCGTCCCGTCGTGCGGCGGGCGTACCGAACAATCCCACAGGATGTACCGTATCCAAATGTCCCGAAAACACAACGGGCGCACCATCAGCGTCGGCATTCATCGTGATACAAACGGGATTTCCCGCCCGCTCACATTCCATCGTTTCCACGCGCCAACCGCGCTCGTTTGCCATCTTGACAAAATACTGCGCCGTTGCATCCACGCCCGCCTTGTGATCGGTCGGGCTTTCAATGTTGCACACATCCTCGAGCACCGCACAATATTGCTCGTGCAGCGCATCAATCGTTGAAAATAAGGTTTCACAATTCATAAAGCATCACCCTTTTAGAGTATATCATAATCCAGGCGAACGCACAATAATTTTCACCGCATTTTACAAATAACACGCAACCGCCGCCAACCGTTTGGCGCACGCCGCAAGCGAATCCAAATACGCAAATTCATCGATGGAATGGATCCGTCCGCCGTCGACACCGATGTTATCCACCGTCGGGATACTGGCACCCGTCGTATACGCCGCATCGGAACCACTCAGGCAGGAACGGCCTGTCAGTAGCGGCAATCCGCACCGCTCGTAAATCTTGTTCATCACTTCCGCAAGGGCAACATTCCGATCCACGAAGGGCATTGCCGGACGCACGCTGACCTGCTCGATCTTTGTGGTACATCCTGCCACCGTTACCGTCTCCGCGACCCGTTCAACAATGCGGACCGCCTCGTTATACTGTTCTTCGTTGGAAAAACGGATATCCACCACGAACGAGCACTTCTCAGGCACCGTGTTAGCCACCGTGCCGCCCTCGATCACGCCGCAGTTGAAGGTAAGGCCACTCGGATCCTTCACCTTTTCAAGTTCAATGATCTTATACGCCGCTTCCGCAATGGCGTTCGCGCCCTCCGCACAACGGGAGGAATGCATGGCCTTACCCGTAACCGTATACCGATAGCGGAGAATGCCTTTCCGCTCCCACACGAGGGTATTACCCTGTATCCCTTCGGTATTGAGAAACGCGGCGGCACCCTTTGCTTTTTCTACCATAAACGCAACCGTCTGTTTATTGCTTTGCTTGCTGCTCGTTTCCTCATCCGACTGTATGATAAGCTTTACCGGACGTTCCTTAAAATCACATCGGGCGAGCGCATCCAACGCCATAAACGAGGCGACGACTCCACCCTTGCAGTCCATGACACCCGGCCCGTAAATACAGGTTTCGTCCCGCCGCACCGCCGGCGTACCGAACAACCCGATCGGGTGTACCGTGTCAATGTGTCCGGAAAACACCACCGGCGCCTTTTTTGCATCGGGATTGATCGTAATACAGATCGCATTGCCGGCGACCGCGTGTTCCATCACCTCAACCGACCAGCCGCGCTCGTTCGCCATGTTGACGAAATAGTTGCCTACCTTGTCCACGCCGGCTTTATGCACAGTGGGACTTTCGATGTTGCAAACCTCTTCCCAGATATCACAATAACGACCGTTCATCTCATCAATAACGGAAAAAATCTTCTGACGATCCATAACACTCACCTCATCACTCTTGATTATACGGCAGGGATGATGTATAATCAAATAGAAATAAGATTACGAAACTTATAACGTAAAGGTGATAACTATGCTGAGCACGACCGCACGGTACGTTTACACGGTGTACCGCGCCAAAAGCGTTTCCCTGGCGGCACAGGAGTTGTTTATCTCTCAACCGGCACTCAGCCGCGCTATCAAGAAAGCGGAAACGGAGCTTGGTGCGCCGATCTTCAATCGCAAAACACTCCCCTTTTCACTGACTCCGCAGGGGAAGCTCTATATCGAAGCCATCGAAAAAGCGCTGCAGCTCGAGAAAGAAACGGTGGAAAAGATCAATGATATTCAGCACGTGCAGGGCGGCACCTTACGCATCGGAACCTCCACACATCTGTCGTTCTATGTCATTCCGAAAGTGCTTAAAGAATTTCAAAAGCAACACTCGCATGTCGATATTCACATTGTGATGACCGATACGGAGAAACTGTACGAACAGTTGCAAAAAGAAAACGCGGATCTTATTTTTATATCCGGCGAACCCGCACCTCCCGATTGTTACGCCGTAAATCTGTTGCAGGAACGGTTTGTGGTTGCCATGCCGCGCAATATGGTCACCGAAACGTTGCGACCCTATGCACTCGATCACGAATCGCTGATTTCAGGCACTTTCGACACTCAAAAGGAAATCAACGATATGTCGACCTTTCACGATATTTCGTTTATCTACAGCCCGCCCCATACCAACGTTCAAAAAAAGCGGACGGTTTTGTTCGGTAAGTCCGATATAGCGCCGTACGTTACCTCAAATGCCAGTCGGCAGCAGTTGAATTACAACCTAATGCGTTCCGGATTCGGCGCGTTGCTGACGACCGATGCCAATATTGCCACGATGCCGCCCGATCCCGACTGTGCCTTTTTTGCGCTGGGCGGAGCCGAGGCTAAGCAACACTTTTCCGTTATCCACACGAAAAAGGAAACCGATCCATCAAGCCGTATCGTGCGGGAATTCGTAGGCACGGCAACTGCTTTGTTTGCCTGCGACCACCCCTTGCGTGAACTGTTTTTGTAAACCGACCGACAACGGTTTACAAAAATGCCGCTCTGTGCTATCATGAGAAAAAAGATAAGGATGTACGCCTATGAAATCCATCAAAAATATATATAAGATCGGTATAGGGCCCTCCAGCTCCCACACCATGGGCCCCGCGTATGCCGCCTCACGCTTTTTAGAACTCTACCCCGATGCCACACACGTTCACGTCACCCTGCTGGGCTCACTTGCAAAAACCGGTAAAGGCCACGGGACCGACAGAGCGATTTCGGAGATCTTTTGTCACGTCCCGCACGACATCGTGTTCGACTATGAAACCGCAACCGACGTACACCCGAACACGGTAGAATTTGTTGCATTCAAGGACAGCTGTGAACTCGGCAGGAAGCGGTTCTACAGCATCGGCGGCGGAGAAATTCAATCGGACGATGAAAAAGCCGATTCAAAAGCGCAGGTGTATGAGGAAAAGAACTTCAGCGAGATCGCCGCATTTTGCAAGGCCAAAAACATGCGCTTATCCGACTATGTCTTTGAGCACGAAGATCCCGATTTCAAGCCGTATTTGCTTACCGTTTGGAAAACGATGCAAAACGCGATCAACGAGGGACTCAGCAAAAGCGGCATCCTCCCGGGCGGTCTTTCCGTCGAGCGAAAAGCACAATTTCTGTTTAACCAAAAGCACATCGACGAAAGTCCGCAAACGCGTGAAAACCGCTTGGTTTGTTCCTACGCCTTTGCGGTCAGCGAACAAAACGCCGACTGCGGTGTGATCGTCACTGCTCCCACCTGCGGCTCCTGCGGTGTTCTGCCTGCCGTTTTGAAATACATGCAGGAAAAGAACAATTTCTCCGATGACGACATTCTCCGCGCACTTGCCGTTGCCGGACTGACCGGCAACGTTGTCAGCACCAACGCCTCCGTCAGCGGCGCCGAATGCGGTTGCCAAGCGGAGATCGGCACCGCGTGCAGTATGGCGGCAGCCGCTTTGTGTGAGCTGTTTGAAATGGGTATTGACCAGATCGAATACGCCGCCGAGGTCGCTATGGAGCATCACTTAGGACTGACCTGTGACCCCGTTTGCGGTCTGGTGCAGATCCCCTGCATTGAACGAAACGCCGTGGCGGCGATGCGGGCCATCAACGCGCTAAGCCTCGCCAATTTCTTGTTCGCCAGCCGAAAGGTATCGTTTGACGTCGTGGTGGAAACGATGTATCAAACCGGCAAAGACCTCTCACATTTATACCGTGAGACCTCCGAGGGCGGTCTCGCGCGGTTATATAATCAATGATCAAAGGCTTGGCCAAATCGGCCAAGCCTTTTTTGCGGGCTTTACGAATGGTTTGTGTGGCGGTATAATGTGGGCAAGGCAGGTGTTTGCTATGAACGAACTTCCAAAAAGAAAACCCGTCCGCATTGCCGATTACGACTATTCCACACCGGGTGCGTATTTTATTACGGTCTGCACTGCAAACCGGGAGAATATCTTCTGGGACAGCGTAGGGGCGGATATTATCCGCCCCTACGCTGTTATGCGAAAATGTACGATAGAATTCGTAGGGGCGTTCTGTGAACGCCCGCAAAAAACAAACGGTTATCCAATAAATCAAGCCATACCCTACGGATGCTGACACACCGTACACGATTACCGGGCCGGCGATTGTAAACATCTTCGCACCAACTCCAAGCACAAACCCTTCGGATTTGAATTCCATCGCCGGCGATGCCATCGAATTGGCAAATCCGGTGATCGGCACGATCACCCCTGCCCCCACGTGCTTGGCAACGTTATCGTATACACATAGTGCCGTGAGTAGCACGCTTAAGAAGATGAGGGACAGCGAACCGATCAGGCGGGCATCCTTTTGGTCCATACCGGTCTTACTCACAAGATCGATGATGACCTGTGCCGCGGCACACAAAAACCCGCCCGCCAAAAATGCGAGGGTGCAGTCGCGGAAGATCGGCGATCCCTTTGCGCGCTTTTCCGCCATCGCCTGGTAACTTTTCGGTGTCATTTTCATTCTGCATCACACTCCACGGCATTAGTGTGACAAAAACAACGGCAAATATGCACGACCGCAGCCTTTTGCAAGGCTGCGGTCGTGATTTACCGTATCTTTCGCGCTTCCACGTAGTACCGTTTTTCGTTGGCTTCGCCCATCGAAAACGTTTTGCGCGGAAAATGTCCGCCGGCACGGATACCGTCGAAAAAGCCGTCCTTCGGGATACCTTCCAGTAAAATGCCGAGCGAGTCAGATGCCGTACACAAGTCACGCACCGTCTGCTCACCGTGGATATAGTCGATGGTGGCGTCGTGCGTCTGCAGATATTCATCGAGATAGTTTTGCAGCACCGCGACCGGCAGCATACCGTTAGCATTTTTCAGCGCATAGCTCTCATGCCCGACAAACACGATCTCACTGCCCGAAACGAGTGTTATCCCCTGCCTCGCAACAAACGCCTTAAACCCTTCGATCAGATCGTTCGCATCCACACGGAACAACGCGCGGTGGATGGGCTCGAACAAGATCGCCTCGTCGTGCAGGTTTTCGAGTTCCACCAATGCATACCGTGCCGGATGATTTTCAGCCTCGGCGGGCGATAAGGTCGCCTTCAGATTCTCCCAACAGATCTTCGCGGTAGCAAGCGAATGATTTCCGTCCCCCACCGCATACAAAAAGCCGTCGGCTTTGTCGTGCAACGTCTGCACCGCCTCGGACAATGCCGCCTTGGAAACCTCATCCTCCACCGCCCAACCGCGCAGATGGCCGCCGTTTTGCATCAATTCGATATCGTACAGCGGCGTTTCCGCCTGCTTTGCGACCACCAACGGCTCGATCACGGTGCGGTCGGGATCGTCAATGAGCACCAGCACGTGCGGCAACTCCAACGGTGCGTTCTGACGGATCTTCACACGTGGCGGCAAACGATCCGCAACGGTGCCCTCGGTAGCACGAGTAAGCAGAGTGCCGGTGGTAAAATCATAGCACTCCAGATCCAGCGCCGCCATCAATCCCAGCCGTTTACCGGACGGGGTCTCGCGCTCCAGAACGATAAAACCGTCCTTCACGGCACGTTGCAAAGTGCCGTTCTGCATGTACTGTTGCATGGTGGCATTGACCTTTTCCGTGTTATCCCCCTGCTCTAAAAACACCTCAGGTTGGATCAGTCGCAGCGTAGACGGCGCGTCACCGACAACGGCTTCCACCTTGTGCCAGTAATCGGGCTGTGAGGTGAACTGGTCGCACGCCACCACCGCCCATTTGGCAAGGTCAATACCCTGGGCAGGTAGGTAGATATCGGTAGGTTGAATTCCCGGAAGATCCATAGTAAAACTCCTTTGTGCTAAACCGAAAGCCGGCGTTGCCCCAAAGCAACGTCGGCTTTCGTAAATATTCTTAATACATACCGTCCATTCCGGCAGGTGCAGCGGGCGCCGCGGGCAACGGCTCTTTCTTATCCGCCACCAGCGATTCGGTGGTCAGCACCATCGCGGCAACAGAAGCGGCGTTTTGCAGAGCGGAGCGGGTCACCTTGGTAGGATCCACGATACCGGCCGCAAACATATCCACGTACTGCTCATTCGCAAAATCGTAGCCGAAGTTTTTGGCCTTTTCGTTACGGATCTTGTCAATGATAACACTGCCCTCCAGACCGGCATTCAGCGCGATCTGACGTACCGGCTCCTCGATCGCTTTCAGCACGATCTTCACACCGGTCTTTTCATCGCCGTCGGTCTCGTCCAGCATAGTGACAAGCACCTCAGCCGCGTTGATGAGTGCCACGCCGCCACCGGCGACCAAGCCTTCTTCAACCGCCGCTTTGGTAGCTGCCAGAGCGTCTTCAATGCGGAGCTTCTTCTCTTTCATTTCGACCTCGGTAGCCGCACCGACCTTGATGACCGCAACACCGCCGGCGAGCTTCGCCAAACGCTCCTGCAGCTTCTCACGGTCGAAATCGGAGGTGGTCGTCTCGATCTGCGAACGGATCTGACCCACGCGGGCTTTGATCTCGTTGGCATCACCGGCGCCGTCCACGATGATGGTGGTCTCCTTCTGGACCTTCACCTGACGGGCACGGCCGAGCATCGCAACGGTGGTATCTTTCAGCTCCAGACCGATCTCCTCGGAGATGACCTGACCGCCGGTCAGAATGGCAATATCCTGCAGCATTTCCTTGCGGCGATCGCCAAAGCCGGGTGCCTTAACGGCAACGCAAGTAAAGGTGCCGCGCAGCTTGTTGACGATCAGCGTGGACAACGCCTCGCCCTCAACATCTTCAGCAATGATCACCAGCTTTTTACCGGATTGCAGGATCTGCTCCAAGAGCGGCAGAATGTCCTGAATGCTGGAGATCTTCTTATCGGTAATGAGCAGGTACGCGTCGTCGATGACCGCTTCCATCTTATCGGTATCCGTCACCATGTAGGGAGTGATGTAACCGCGGTCAAACTGCATACCCTCCACGACCTCGGTGTAGGTCTCGGCGGTCTTGGACTCCTCGACCGTGATAACACCGTCAGCCGAAACCTTCTCCATCGCTTCCGCGATCAGCTTACCGATGACCGCATCACCCGCGGAAATGGTAGCCGCCGAAGCAATATCCTCGGTACCGTTGACTTTCTTGGAGTTCGCCTTGACCTCGGCAACGACCGCGTCGACAGCCTTCTGGATACCGCGCTTAACACCCATCGGGTTCGCACCGGCGGCGACGTTCTTCATACCCTCGCGAATAAGCGCCTGCGCAAGCAGGGTCGCCGTGGTGGTACCGTCGCCGGCAACATCGTTCGTTTTCGTAGAAACCTCTTTTACAAGCTGTGCGCCCATGTTCTCGAACGCGTTGTCCAGCTCGATCTCTTTTGCAATCGTCACACCGTCGTTGGTGATGAGCGGTGCACCGAATTTCTTATCCAACACCACGTTGCGGCCGCGCGGGCCGAGCGTGATCTTCACGGTGTTCGCCAACTGGTCCACACCGGCCTGCAGCGCCTTGCGCGCTTCTTCGCCATACAGAATCTCTTTTGCCATGA
>CAZBAO010000007.1:0-27881 GCA_964490085.1 uncultured Eubacteriales bacterium
GGTTTTGCCAGCTCCCTTTAGGCAAGGGAGCCTTTGCGGTCCCCCTCCCTTTAGGCAAGGGAGCCGCGGGTGGACCGAGCCGCAGCGAGACTCATCCCCCACTGAGAGGGTTTGTAGGGAACGATTTTAACCGTTCCGCTACGCGGGCGATGCTCGCCCCTGCGATGTTGATTTAGGTGTAAAGGGTGGCGCTAACACAAAAGCACCTTTGACAATTTAGCTCGGGTGCCAAAGGATAGAATCTTCCTCGTTCACTAATCAGAAAAAACACTTATTTTGATAGTTTCTATCAACAAACGTGATATTGATATCTCAGATAACAAGCGATACAATACAGACAGAAGGGCGCACTTCCAATTTTATTTGAGGAAGGAACATTGTATGAGTCTTAATTTTGCCGAAAATCTAAAATGTTTGCGAAAAGAAAAGGGCGTTACTCAGGAAAAACTATCAGAAATATTGGGTGTATCAGCTCAATCAGTGTCTCGTTGGGAATTGAGTATATGCTATCCCGACATTGAGATGCTACCCGCTATAGCTAACTATTTCGGGGTTACGGTAGATGAGCTTTTGTCAAATGATACCTGTTCAAAGGAAAAGGATTACGAAACATTTAACGAAACTATCGATAAGCTTTCGGACAAAACGACCGAATGTATTGAATTTGTTATGGAATACTGCCGAAAATATCCGGAGAGTGATTACTATGCGTATCAGTTGGTTTTCGCTATAAGAAGATATGCGGCAGGTGACTCGGAAAAAACGGAAAAGTATATGCCGATCTTGCTAAAAAACGCTCAAAGATTGCTTGAAACGAGGTATAGAAATTTAACCATACAAACGATAGCAACGCTTTGCGACGAAAAAGAGCTTGATAAATGGCTCGATATGGCTCCGTATAATAGTGATTTCAGTAGAAGATATTGTCTTGAGGCGCGTGCAATGGCAAGAAATGACTGGGAAGAGGCAGACATTCAGCGTGGCATGGGAATATTCGAGTCGTTTTCAACACAACTTGACGGACGTTACCCGGACAAATTCGGTGCGCGTAAAAAGAGTGAATTCCAAAAAAATATTCTCAAGGTGATCGAGTCTTTTGGCGACGGAAAGGATATTCCTGATGGATGGAAGTGCTTTTACGCCTACAAGCAATTGGTTCTTTCGGCGTGTCTTTTTGCGCAAAATGAAAATGACGAGGCGTGGAAAAACTTTGATTCTGCTATTGAAAAATGCAAATACGTTCACTCCTTGAATGACGAGTGGCTTGATATTGGCGGAATGGTGTTTTCGAACATAAAAGTCAATAAGACGTGGGACTACGCCATGGACGAAAAAGGGGAAATGCGCAAGTTATTTACTTCGGCTTATCGTTCCTGTGCTGATATGTGGCTTATACGAAGTCTTCTGACAAATCCCAAATGGGCTTGGTTTAATTCCGTCAGAGACACACAAAAATATAAAGCCGCACTCGAATGGGTTGAAGAGGTGGAGAAGAAAGCACACGCCGAAGGATGATACAGATAAATTAAAGGTGTCGCTGTTGGCGACGGATTGTATTACGGACAGTCCGGAGACCTGTCCCTACGGGGTTGGTTTTGCGTAAGGAACGGGTTTACCCGTTTCGTTAAACTATCTTTTTCTTTTCTTTTGTGAAAAACAAAGAAAAAACTTGTTATAGTATATTTACAAAACGATAAGACCAACGCCGAAAAAAACGTACTTAATAGGTGAAAGCGCTTTTAGATCAAACAGGGGTGGTGAACAGCATGGATGATCTGAGAATAATTGAACTCTACTTTGAAAGAGACGAACAGGCAATCAAGGAGACAGGCACAAAGTACGGAAAGCTCTGCCATAGCATTGCCTACAACATTCTGAATAATCACGAAGATTCAGAGGAATGTGTAAACGATACTTACGTGGGCGTGTGGAACGCTATTCCGCCAACAAGACCGAACAACTTTATGTCCTTCGTATGTAAGATTGCAAGAAATCTGTCTCTGAAACGTTTGGAGTTTATGAAGCGTGAAAAACGGTCGGCAGACGTACTCTTATCCCTGGACGAACTGGCATCGGTTTTGCCCGATGAACGGTATGCTCCGGATGTGAGTGATGAAGACGTGGGCAAGCTGATCAGTAGGTTTCTGCGCATGCAGAAAGAAGATGTTAGAAACGTCTTCATTCGCAAATATTATTTCTTTGATTCCATCGGAGAGATTGCAGAGCGCTACAGCTTTACCGAAAGTAAGGTGAAGAACATGTTGTTCCACACCCGAAACAAGCTGAAGGATCACCTGATTAAGGAGGGCGTTGAAATATGAAAACACCGAGAACGGCAAACGCTGTTGGCCATATCGATGATGATCTCATTACTGTAGCTGCCGAGAGCAGGAAGAAAAAGAAGAATTCGTGGGTCAGGTGGGGTTCACTCGCAGCGTGCTTTGCGCTTGTTGTTGTCGCTGCTGTTATTGCCCTTCCTTTGCCGGAAGGCACAGATCCCGATGGTGAGCTTGGCGATTCTGTCAGACCGTATAAAGATGTGACGATTTTGTCGGGATCGGCGGATTATGCTTGGCGCTGGGAGTATAAGACGGTTGAGGAAAAATACACGGTGTTAGACATTGACGGAAAAGAATTTTCCGGACGGCAGAGAGAGATCGGAGCGGCTCTTATCGGTGAAAAACTGGGGAATTACAAAGTGAAAGGCTACGATACGTATTCGGAAGAGTTTTTCTATGAAAATTTTGACGTTTATGAAATAACCGGAATTTCTTCAGATGCGGTTGTTGCTGTTCTTATGGAAGGTAAATATTATGTGTTCTTTTCGGACGAAAAGGAGCCGCCGGCAACCCTCGGAGAGGTGTTGGATCTGTATAGTCTCCCGAATACGGTGGAGCTGAAACGCTTTTCACTTAAAGAGCAAGGTGAAGAAGATCAATACTTCAACCTGAATAACGATGATTATATCTGGCAACAGCTCTCCGGCTGCAGAAACGCTGAATATGTTGACGATGACAAATGGAGAGAGAGCGAAAGAGACTATATCAGCTTCACCGTCACCTCCGAAGCGCTTGGTGTGTACAAGAGAGTGATGTATATTACCGAGGACGGTTATCTTTGGACGAATGTGTTTGATGTTGCATACCTTTATGATATTGGCAAGGATGCCACGGCAAAAATCATTGACTATGTATTGGGGAATGCGACACCCGGTGAATTCCTGCCGTATATGTACAGTCTTGCCGGAACCATTACGGAAATCGGCGACGGATATATTTTGTTGGATGATTCCGTGATGTGCGTAGATCCCGAAGACGGTATCGTGTATAGGATCATAACCACAGACCATAAGCTCAGTCGAATTTTCGCTGCCGAGTGGCTGGAGGTCGGCGATACCGTTCAAGTGCAGTATGTCGATTTTGTTGATCTGAAGCCTAACGCGGTCGTTGACTCTGCTGTCACTGTTTCCAAAGTAATGATCGTGGACGAAAGTGCACTGACTCAAGACACTGCGGGACAGGACGTCACGACCGTTGGAAGCACTGCCAAAACAACGACCACGGTGCTTTTGGCATTGATGGGTTAACACTAAAAGGTGTCGCGCATGGCGCGACGGATTGAAAAACGGCCTCGATGAAATCATCGAGGCCGTTTGCTTATTCCTTCGTTAGAACTTTTTTGTTCCAAGACCACTTGTGACAATGCGGGCATTTCATATAGCGCGTGCGGTTGACGTGCATAGCCCAAAAGACACTTTTGAGCGTGGGCACATACCGATGATGACATTTTGCACACGCATAGTATCCGGCGGTCTGTTCAATTCTTATGGCAGATCCCAAACCGATCATCGCGATGATGAGCCCGATGACGATGAGGCAAATCCTCATCCAGTCTGCCATTTGGAAAAACGATGCGGCAAACGTAAAGCCCAACAGGATAACCATCGAAAGCACACCGATCACGATTTCCAAGGACAGAAACTGCTTGTCGGCTTCTTCCTTTTGCTTTGCCAGCTCTAACAGTAACTTTTCCGAATTTTCTTTGTAATGATCCATTGTAATGACCTCCCCGCATAATAAGTCGTTGACACTGATGCCCAGTTCCCGACATAGATCGAGCATAAGGGCGGAATCCGGCATAGATCTTCCGGTCTCCCATTTTGACACGGCACGGTCAGTGATGTTGAGATGTTCAGCCAGCTGTAGTTGTGTAAGTCCTTTTTGCCTGCGGCATAGGGCAATAAATTTGCCGATTTTTACCGGATCCATAGTGATTCCTCCTTCCTGCATTTTCAGTATATCCAAGCTGCACACAAACGTCTACATACTGATGGTTGAGTGGGGATATCAACCATCAGTAGTATAGCAAAAAAGCCGGTAAAAGCACAATACTTTCCCGGCTTTTTTATCAGTTTAACTTTTGATTAAGCGCCCTACTTGTTTGCTTGACCATTCCGTACACAATTGCCCAGATCACAAAATATGTGACAATAAAAATGCCGGAGAAGATGAGGAGGATTATTGGTTCAAAGGGAATCCAGGTGTTAAGCACATAGCACAGGCTGTAGGCCAAATACAGTGTGAAGAAATGGAAGAACAGGGACTTTGTCAGCGGCCATTCTTCTATCTGATTAAACACGCTGGCACCTGCTTGTAGAAAAGCTAACAAATAGGTGGACACGATCGCCAGACAGACCTGAGTTCCTGTCAAAGAGAACTCGGAGACAGTGTGTTGTAAGATGGCATACACGATACCGGCTACGATCGGACCGAATCCGCCAAACAATAATCCTCTGTGTAAAAAAGTCTTGACATACGAATATTTCATTTATAATCCCAACCTTTCTTTTACGGTTTTCAGTTGCCTGCGCGAAATGTACTCGGTATATCCGTTTTTAAACGTGATGTTAAGTGAACCGGATATAGCAGCGTTAAACCGTTCAATTTTTTTAAAGTTTGCAATACACGATTGATTGATCTTGACAAAATGACGAGGTAGTTGTTCTTGTAGCTCGTACAACCGGCATTTCATCTGGAGTTTTTGATTTTCGTACAAAGCGTATACTTTGTTTTCATCCACAACAAAGCAATATACGTTTGTCAAATCAAGTCGAACCATCTCTTTTTCCAAGTAACCGATTAATTCAAGCGCGTTACTTTCACACAGTTCTTGAATCGCATTGGTAAGCGGCGATTTTTGATGTGCGTATATCAACACCTCCTCGGCATGTGTTTGATCGATCAGAATCTTGCATTTCATCGGAATCCCTCCTTGCAAGTGAATCGTATCGTATTACCATTTGTTTGGCAAGCGTTTTTCAGTATTCGGTTCTTTTGGGAAAGTATGCGGCAAAAAACGCCCTGCTCACATAAGAGCAGGGCGTTTTTTGCTTATGAACGACAGTTTTTCAAAATTTCCAGTACCAGTTGATAGGTGCGGGCTGTGGAAGAAATGCTCAAGCGCTCGTTGACGGTGTGAATATCCTTCATATTTGGCCCTAAGGACACACAATCCAAGCCGGGGAGTTTAGCAGAAAAGAGACCGCATTCCAACCCGGCGTGGATCGCAACGACTTGCGGTTTGGTGCCAAACAAATTGTCATACGATCGTATAACAAGATCGCGCAGAGGGGATTCTTTCCGATATTCCCAACCGGGATACTCACTGCTACAGATGATATTACCGCCAATTCCTTCAAATAGGCAGATCAAGCGTTCTTTAAGCATCTGCTTTTGCGATTCTACCGAGCTGCGCACTGAAAACGTTGCGTGCAACGTGTGTTTATCCAAGCGTAACACGCCGAGATTCAGTGAGGTCTGCACTAAGTCTGGAATATCCGGACTCATGACTTGGACACCGCTGGGGGCATTTAGCAAAACGAACAAAATGCGATCCGTGCTCTCAAGGTCGGTGGTGGAGAGCTGTGTCGATTCTTTGGCTTGCCACGTCACCGTTACTGTCGGATCGGCAGAGGCATATTCATTTTTGAAAATCGCATCACATTGCTCTACAACTGTTTTGCACGTGGCGATGTAATCGGCAGGGATCAACAATTCGGCAGTTGCTTCCAACGGAATCGCGTTATCTACCACACCGCCGTTTAAGTTGAGTATGGAAACCTCACACTCTCTGCGCAGTGCATACAGCACTCGCCCTAACAGTTGAATGGCATTGCCGCGCCCCTTGTGGATCTCCACACCGGAATGACCGCCCAGCAGTCCCTGTACGGTAACCGTGCAGCGCACACCGGAGCGAGAGGAACGAGATATCGGTAATGTCCCTTCGGCGCGCAACCCGCCGGCACAACTGACCGTCAAGATGCCTTCCTCTTCGGAATCGAGGTTTAACATACGGCGTCCGCGAAGAGGGGTCGGATCCAGCGCAAACGCTCCGTCCATCCCGGTTTCTTCATCGGTCGTTAACACGATCTCAAGCGGCGGGTGCGACAACGTGTCATCATCCAAGATTGCCAGTGCCATGGCAACCGCAATCCCGTTATCTCCGCCGAGTGATGTGTCAACGGCGTGAATCCAATCATCCTCCGCAACGACTTGCAACCCTTGTGTCGCCATATCGATCGGATTATCCGGTGTTTTAGCACATACCATGTCCAGATGTCCTTGCAAAATAACGGTGGGAGCATCCTCATAGCCGACGGATGCGTCCTTGAAGAGAATCACATTGTTGGCTGCGTCACGAAGATAGCGAAGATGGCGCTTTTTCGCAAAACCGACGCAAAAATCGGCAATTTTATCGGTGTTGCCGGATCCGTGCGGAATAGAACAGATCTGTTCAAAAAAATGAAACACCTTATGTGGCTCGTGTTGTTCTAATCGATTCATACATATACATTCCTTAAATTAAAAAGTATAATAGGCATCTTGTATTGCAAAGGACTGAGATAACTTTCCCAGCTTTTCATCGGTATAATATCCAACGGCTGCGTCACTACCGGCGACCGAACGTATGGATGAGGTCATCGTTGATCGATGGCACCGCTTGATGACGGTGCCTTTACACCATTGTAAGCTATAGTCCACACCGGCTTGGAGCACAATAAGATTTTTAGGAACAGACCAAGCCGCCATGCGTCCCTCGTTATTGTAAGAGGCGATGGCCGATTTAATTTGACGCAATAAGTAAGCGGTATCTGCTTCATGATCCGTTAAATCAATATCAAAGGCTTCAGGATAACCGTGATAGGGAGAGGGATCGCATAATTGAGGAAGAATTGCACCGCAGGCGGCAACTTGCCGGACAAGCGGGACGGACATTGCCTCATTTGTTGCGTAGAACGCCGTGTTTTCTCCATATTCCTCAACATAAAGCGGTATATTTACATTGAGCCAGTTTTGGGTGCCGGCCACACCGGCGGAGCCGGAGGGGTCGGGCGCGAGTGCCTCAACGAATGGCAGTCCTAATGAGGCGCAGGTCTCTTTCAGCTTTTCTCCGTGTGTATTGATCGAGGAATTTGCAAGATCGTTTTGACAGGTGATATAAACAAAAGTCTTGGCACCCATAGCGATCGCCTGCTCGACGATGGTCGTGCCGGTATTCTTTTTATTTTCAATCAAGCACAGATCGGACAGAGGTGCTATTTCTGTGGCATCTTCGGCGGTCATACCGGTAATAATGAGGATATCGTTTCGCGTTTCACGCACCTTTTTAATGCCGGCGGCAGTGCCATTTACCGCTTCTGCGAAGATCATGACCCGGATGTTGGGATCGTCAGCGATCGCGGCGATCGCGGCAACGGTTTGTTCGGGTTGCGTGTCGTAATTATGCGGATAAGTTGCGGTCACAATGGTATCGCCGTATTCTTCCTTGAGTTGTTGCGCCGTTTCAAAGGTTTCTCGGCTCTCCGATAGCGGCTTGGTGATAACGGCAATTTTATATTCGGTTACAGTTGGATCATTATTCACGTTGCGTCGGCACGCACTCATATGCATGAGCAGAAACGCCACTAAAATAACACATGCCGTTTTTTTCATGGGGTTACACCTCGCGATGTTTATAAACTGCTTTTATTATATCAAACAACTTCATGCGAGTAAAGAGTGATTTTTGTGGTAAAAAACGATATATGCGGGTCGGTAGGTATCTTTTATACGATATATAGATTTTTTCTTGACAGAGAGGCACGGTAGCGGTATAATCTATAAATGGGTGGAAAGGCAAACGCGGCAGTCGGTGCTGTCGTATTTCCAAGCACTCCGGTTGTTTGATTTACTCTTTCCGATTTCGGGAAGTTTCTTTTGATGACAACGGCATACCCGCATTTTTGTACGAATTTGAAGTTTGACAAATGAACAAACAGGAGGTGTTCACAACAAGTGATCGAGTACATTTTGGTAGGTCTGGGCGCCTTGGCAGTCGGCGGCGGTGTCGCCGGTGCGGTGGCTTTTAAAGCCGGCGTTTCGCATAGACAAAAAACCGCAGAAGCCGCGATCGGCTCGGCGGAAGCAGAGGCACAGCGGATCGTAAAAGAAGCAAAAGCAGCGGCTGAATCAAAGAAAAAGGAAACCTTGCTCGAGGCGAAGGATGAGATCCATCGTTTGCGTAACGAGTCCGAACGTGAACTGAAGGAGCGCCGCAACGAAGTCGTTCGTCAAGAGCGCCGACTTCAGCAGAAGGAAGAATCCCTGGACCACAAGATTGAGAACTACGAGGCCAAAGAAGAGGCCATTGCCAAAAAGCAACGCGAGATCGATTCTCGTTTGCAGGATGTTGAAAACCTTAAAAAAGGTCAGTTCGAAATGCTGGAACGCATTTCCGGCTTCACCGTCGAACAGGCCAAGGACTATTTGCTGAAAAGCCTTTCCGAGGAGCTGACACACGAAAAAGCGCTTAAGATCAACGAATTCGAGGCACAGTATAAAGAAGAAGCAGACTTGCGTGCACGTAAGCTGATCTCTCACGCGATCCAGCGTGTTGCCGCCGATCAGGTGTCTGAAACTACGGTATCGGTCGTTCCGTTACCGAACGACGAAATGAAGGGGCGTATCATCGGCCGTGAAGGTCGTAATATCCGCACCATCGAAACGCTGACAGGCGTTGACCTCATTATTGACGATACCCCGGAAGCCATTACTTTGTCCGGCTTTGATCCGGTTCGCCGTGAGATCGCACGCATCGCGCTCGAGCGACTGATCTCGGATGGTCGTATTCACCCAGCCCGTATTGAAGAAATGATCGAGAAAGCCCGCCGTGAGGTGGAGGCAACGATCAAGGCGGAGGGCGAACGCGCCGTTCTGGAAACCGGCTTGCACGGTATTCATCCGGAGATCATGAAGCTCCTTGGTCGCCTGCGTTACCGCACCAGCTACGGTCAGAACGTGCTGAACCATTCCATGGAGGTTGCGTTCCTGTCTGGTATTATGGCCAGCGAACTCGGCATTGATCCCGAGGTTGCCCGTCGTGCCGGATTACTGCACGATATCGGCAAATCGGTCGACCATGAGATCGAGGGCTCGCACATTGAGATAGGTGTTGATATCGCCCGCAAATACAAGGAAAGCGATGCAGTCGTCCACGCCATTCAAGCCCACCACGGTGACGTGGAAGCCACAACGGTCGTTGCGTGTCTTGTACAGGCTGCGGATGCGATTTCGGCCGCTCGTCCGGGCGCTCGCCGCGAGAATTTGGAAAACTATATCAAGCGTCTGGAGAAGCTGGAAGAAGTGGCCAATGAGTTCGACGGTGTTGAGCGTTCGTTTGCGATCCAAGCCGGTCGTGAGATCCGCATTATCGTTCGTCCTGATATCGTCAGTGATGATAAGATGACATTGCTCGCACGCGATATTGCGAAGAAGATCGAAGATTCGCTCGACTATCCCGGACAGATCAAGGTCCATCTTATCCGCGAGAACCGCGCTGTCGATTACGCGAAATAACAATAAACGGTGTCCTGTACGGGACACCGTTTGTGCTATAGAAGGAAGATAGGCATGAATATTTTATGTGTCGGCGATGTTGTGGGGTCTGCCGGCTGCGGACATTTGGAAAAGGTCCTGCCGGCGGTAAAAAGGCGCCATGCGGTGGATGTGTGCATCGTTAACGGTGAAAATTCCGCGGACGGTAACGGTATTACTCGTGTATCGGCTGAAAGATTATTCGCGTGCGGAGCGGATGCGATCACGACGGGCAATCACGTGTTTCGCCGTCCGGAGGTGTATGACCTACTGGATGAAGAAAACGGCGTGTTGCGTCCTGCTAATTATCCGGCGTCTGCGCCGGGGTGCGGCGTGTTTGTTGTGGACAAGGGCCGCTATCGCGTAGCGGTTATTAACTTGTTGGGCCTAGTATATATGGATCCGCTGGCTTGCCCGTTTGACACGCTGGACGCTCTGCTTGCCGATCCCGAACTGCCTGTATGCCGCATCGTCGATTTTCATGCCGAAGCGACTGCCGAAAAGAAAGCGCTTGGCTTTTATGCAGACGGGCGTGTCACCGCAGTGTTGGGCACGCACACACACGTGCAAACGGCGGACGAACAGATCTTTGAGGGCGGCACGGGCTTTATTTCGGATATCGGCATGACCGGTCCGGTTCAATCGGTTCTCGGTATTCGTCCGGAGCTCGCCATTTCAAAAATGCGCGACAAATTACCGGTTCGCTTTGCGGTGGCAGACGGCGAATGCACAATGAACGCCGTGCTGATGACAGTCGATCTCAAAACGGGTAAAGCCACCGATATCCGGCGGTTGGATATTCGCTGATACTTGCGTTTTTTCACGTAAAATGGTATACTGGAATCGACTTATGTATGTTAAACTCGCTTCGCGGCAACACTAATTGTCGGAGGCGAGAAGTATGAGCGAACAACAAGATCGGATCTCAGAATCGGTGCAACAGGCATCGGATCTGCAACAGGCACTCAAGGATGTTGTGGAAAACGGTTCAGTCACCACCAATAACGGTCAATTTGTTATCCATTGTTTGACGATCATTGGCCAGATCGAGGGACATTATGCGTTGCCCGGTGATAATAAAACGACAAAGTATGAACACGTTTTGCCGCAGCTGGTCGCGATCGAGGAAAGTCAGGATATCCAAGGCCTGCTCATTTTACTAAACACGGTTGGTGGTGATATTGAAGCCGGATTGGCATTAGCTGAACTGATCGCCGGTATGACCAAGCCGACGGTGTCGTTGGTCCTCGGCGGTGGTCATTCCATTGGCGTTCCGTTAGCGGTATCGGCACGGCGTTCTTTTATCGCTCCGTCCGCTACGATGACGATCCATCCGGTACGTGTCAACGGTCTGGTTCTGGGGGTTCCGCAGGCGTTCGCGCATTTCCGGCGGATGCAGGAGCGTATCATTCGCTTTGTGACCGAACATTCTCACATTGAACATGATCGTTTCACCAAGCTGTGCATGAACACAGATGAGATGACAACGGATATGGGAACCGTTTTAGACGGGAGGGAGGCTGTTTCCGCAGGCTTGATCGATGAGATCGGTTCATTGTCCGATGCACTGCACGCATTACACCAAATGATTGCTGACAGCCGTTGACGGCTGTTACATAAACCCAAAGAGGAGGGTCATTCGTGGCTCAAAAACGCAAGTCTTCTAAAAGATCAACCGCCACACAACAAAAGAAACGCACCGCTTCGCAGAGCAAGCAGCAGGCGTCTGAAAGCGCTCGCAACCAAACAGCGGCGGTACTGCTGTTTGCCGGTGCGATCTTATTGCTGTGTATCACCTTGATTCGTGGTGCCAGTCTGTGGGGATGGTTACATAATTTGACACTTGGCCTGTTCGGCGTTTGTGCTTACCTGTTGCCTTTCTTGATTGGCTATGTTGCCGTTATGTGTGCTTTAGAGCGTAACTACGGCAGCGTGAGAGGAAAAGTATGGCAAGCGATCGTTTTGATCGTCGTACTCGGCAGTACTATCCAATTATTCCGAATGGATATCTCCAATATCAGTTATATGGATACCATTTTGGACGCATGGGAAGCGGGAAAGGAAAACCGCGGCGGCGGCGTGATGGGTGCCGTGATTGGATATGCCATGGAATACTTGTTTACCGATGTCGGCTCTAAAATTATCATGATTTTGGGGACATGCGTCTTTTTGATGTTGGTAACGGGTACACCAATCTTCACACTGTTACGCGCGTTGTGGCAACCGGTCAAATCCACGAAAGAAACCTTGGAAAGTGCCATGGAAGCTGCCATGGAAAACAGCGAACAACAACATAAAGAAGCAAGTATTGATGTGGAATTGGGCGGCGGTTATCCCGACGAGGAGATAAAGGATCCGGTAATTCTTGCGGAGCCAGAGCCGGTGAAACCCGATAAGGGCGCAGCTTTAAAAAAGATTTCCGAAGAACTGTATGAGGATGCACCTGTAAAAGAAGAAGTGCTGCCTACCGAAACCGAGGAGATTTCACAGTTTGAGAAGCCGGTTGAGAAAAAACAAGACGAAGAAGATACATATTGTTATCCACCGTTATCATTGCTTAACGAATCCAAATCCATAGACGAATCGGCTGCCGGGAGAGAACAGTCAGCTACGGCTGATCTGCTCATTCAGACGTTGAATGAGTTTGGCGTCAGCGCTAAGGTCGTCGATATATCCTGCGGCCCGACTGTTACGCGTTACGAATTGCAGCCAAGTGCCGGCGTTAAGATCAGCCGTATCACCGGACTTGCTGACGATATCGCTCTACGACTTGCCACGACCGGTGTGCGTATTGAAGCACCGATCCCGAATAAGGCGGCGATCGGTATTGAAGTGCCGAATAAGGTAAGCGGCTCGGTTTGCCTGCGTGATCTTATCGGTTCCAAGGAGTTTGCAAATGCGGGCAGTAAGCTGACGGTTGCTCTCGGTAAGGATATCGGCGGTCAGATCGTGTTGACCGATCTTGCCAAGATGCCGCACCTGCTTATTGCCGGTACCACCGGTTCCGGTAAGTCGGTGTGTACGAACTCCATGATCCAGAGTGTGCTGTTCCGTGCCCGCCCAGAGGAGGTTCGTTTGTTGCTGATCGACCCCAAACAGGTCGAATTCGGTGTCTACAACGGCATCCCGCACTTGCTGGTTCCTGTGGTTACCGACCCCCGCAAAGCAGCGGGTGCGTTGGGATGGGCTGTCAATGAAATGCTTCGCCGCTATAAGCTGTTTGCCGAAAACAGTGTGCGCGATCTGACGACCTATAACGAGGCCGCCAAGAACAGCGATACGTTGGAAGTGCTTCCACAGATCTTGATTATCATCGACGAGCTTGCCGATCTCATGATGGTCGCTGCAAATGAGGTTGAAAGCAATATTTGCCGTTTGGCGCAGATGGCGCGTGCGGCAGGCATGCACTTGGTTATTGCGACACAGCGCCCGTCTGTTGATGTTATTACCGGTTTGATCAAAGCCAACATTCCGTCACGCTTGGCGCTGACGGTCGCATCCGCCGTTGACTCTCGTACGATCTTGGACACGGGAGGTGCGGAAAAGCTTCTCGGCAAAGGCGATATGCTGTTCATGCCGGTCGGCTTTGCAAAGCCGATGCGCGTGCAGGGCTGCTTCGTTGGCAATCGCGAGGTGGAATCGGTGGTGGATTTCCTCAAATCCACCGAAGCACAGCAGTATGACGAGACTGTCATCGAAGAGATCAACCGTCAAGCAGAAGCAACGGAAAAGAACTCGAAATCTTCCGGCGATGCCGACGATGGCGTTGCCGGTGGCGGTGACGAAATGCTGCCGCAGGCTATCGAAGTTGTGGTGGAGGCGGGCATGGCCTCGACTTCCCTTTTACAACGCCGTTTGCGGTTGGGATATGCACGTGCAGGTCGCATCATTGATGAAATGGAACAGCGCGGCATCGTGGGTCCGCACGAGGGGAGCAAACCCCGTCAGGTACTCATTACCCGCCAACAGTGGTTGGAAATGAACATGAACCGTGCGGATGATGAAGTAACCGGAGAGTAAGCGTATGGCAAGACGAAAACGCAGCAGCTCCGCTACGCGTTACCGCAATCGCGTAGCACTGACGAGTGTGATGTTGGCCGTCATTGTCCTGTGTTCGCTGATTACGATCAACGGCTCGTTACAGTTGCCGTTTCTACCGACCTGGGGCAGTTTATACAGCGCGGCAGGGCTTCATAGTGCCTCGCCGGTCGAAGGACAACTGAAGGTCACGGTGCTGGACGTTGGTAATGCCGATTGTATCTTGCTGCAATGTGACGGACAAGTGGCGCTGATCGACGCCGGCGAGAATAACGACGATGATGCGGTTCTCACAGCGTTGCAGAGTGCGGGTGTCACCAAACTGGATTATGTGATCGCTACCCACGCGGACGCAGATCACATCGGCGGTATGGATACGGTGATCCGTAATTTCTCCATCGGCACGTTTCTCATGTCCTTTATGCCGGAAGGATACACCCCGACGACGCGTACCTATGAACGTATGCTCGAAGCAATGGTGGAGTGTGATGTGACACCGATCGAAGCGGAGTACGGTGCTGTTTATATACTCGGTGAAGCAACTATCACGATCTTAAGCGGACACAGTGACTATACGGATACCAACGATCAGTCGGTCGTTTGCCGGGTGTCGCACGGTGAAATGGATTTCCTGTTCATGGGTGATGCCGGTCAAGAGGTCGAGTGTGAAATTTTGGAAGCGGTACCGACTTTGGATGTGGAGGTGCTCAAGGTCGGACACCACGGTAGCCGCACCTCAAGTGACGGCGGCTTCATCCGTAGCGTTTCTCCGAATATCGCGGTCATTACTTGTGGCTATAATAATTCTTATAATCATCCCCACTCCGAAACTCTTCAAACCTTGGAACGCAATGGGGTAGAGGTGTACCGAAGTGATCTCAACGGTGACATCGTGATGACGAGTGACGGCAAGACCGTTACGGTCACTCCTGAAAAGGAATGAGGGTGGCAGATTTGCGATATGCAATTGATCGTTTTGAAGGCGAACACGTGGTGTTGCAGGACGATTCCGGCACATCTCTTGTTGTCGATAAAGCCCTGTTACCGCCGGACGTGGTTCAGGGGGACGTTCTCAAGCTCTGTAATGGGTACTATCAACACGATCGTGAAGAAACGACCGAGCGACGTGATAGGATCCATCGCCTTGAGCAATTACTGCGAAGCAGAAAAGGAAAGGATGCATAAGTATGAAAAAGTTTTTGACGATCTTAGCGGGGGCTGCGGCAGTTACAGTGGCAGCGGTATATTTCACCAATAAGAAGAAACAGCAGAATACCGTGCTCGTTTCACAGGAGTTTGACGAAGAGCTCGCTATGGAAAAAGAGGAGCAGCCGGTCACGGAAGAAGCATGAGGAACGAGGCCTTTTCCCGTACCGAGCAGTTGCTCGGTTCAGAAGCGATGGAGCGGTTATCCAAGGCTCGTGTGGCGGTGTTCGGCATTGGCGGCGTCGGCGGTTATGTTGCCGAGGCGTTGGCGCGGAGCGGCGTCGGTGCGCTGGATCTGTTCGACAACGATACGGTCAGTGAAAGCAATCTGAACCGACAGATCGTAGCGTTGCGCAGTACCATAGGGCAACATAAGGTGGACGTGATGAAAGCGCGCATCGCAGACATCGTGCCGACAATTCGAGTGGAAGCTCACCGCCTCTTTTATATGCCGGATACGGCTGACAGTTATCCGTTTGATCAGTATGACTATGTTGTGGACGCCGTCGATACCGTTACGGCAAAGCTGACGATTATTGAGCGCGCCAAAGCAGCGGGTGTACCGGTAATCAGCTGTATGGGTACGGGAAACAAATTGGACCCGTCGCAACTGAGAATTGCAGATATTTCCAAAACGTCGGTTTGTCCGCTTGCACGCGTGATGCGCCGCGAATTGCGTGCGCGAGGCATTAGCCATGTAAAGGTCGTGTATTCGACGGAACAGCCCATAAAGTCAGATAACGCCTCTCGCACTCCTGCGAGTGTTGCGTTCGTACCGGCATCGGCAGGGTTAATGATTGCGGGCGAAGTCGTACAAACTTTATCGAAACCAAAAGAGGACTGAATGCTTTATGCATTCAGTCCTCTTTGCGATTAACAACCGCAGTGGTCGTCACCTTTCGGTGGGAAGAACTCATCGACCGGAAAACACATTTTCTTGAACATATCACAGGGGTTTTCCGTATTCGGGCAACATTCCTTGGTCGGCATACAGAAATCGTAAATGGGTATGAGCATCTGTACGTTGCGTATGAGCTGAACGATGGTGAAGATCCCCAATGTGACAAGTACGACCTTTTCGGTGTCGTTATCGACAAAGCAACCACCAAAACGTTCGCAAACGCTTACAGGAATACTGGAAGCGCAGCAATCGCACTGGCAACCGCAGTTGCATTTCTCCACCAACCGTGCCGACAGAACGACCGGCTCCGCCACCTGCACCGTGCAGCGCGGCATGTTACGGGTCGGCATTTCCTGACGGTCACGATGATCGGGGCAGAATTCGCTGGTAAAGACCTTAACGTTTCCCTCACTGCCGAACAGAATGACTTTTTTCTGGAATACGGCGACACCGTCGATCAGGCAGCAGCCGGAGCCGTGACCTGCGTATACCTCCGTCGTGACCTTAAAGAAAAAGGTCAGATCGCAGGAATAATAGCCGCGGTTAAAGGGTAGTGCTTCCACGTCGATGTACGTGGACATTATTTCAGCTTTCTTTGCACGGATGCTGACGGCGTGATCGATCACCATTTGATCGCGCTCGGTAAAAAATACGCGCAAGTCTTCAAGACAGTCTTTATCAGAGCATGAATCGTAGACTCGTCCGGCATCCACACAGACTGCTTCTTTACATCCGGCATTTTGCATGTACTTGTTGTTATCAGCCATTAAAAATCCTCCTATGTCTATGATGATAGGGGATGCCATCGGTACAATGGTAACCCTTCACTGCCATCATATGACACGGGAGGCTTTGTGTGCTATGCTTTTTCGTCTTCGTTTTCGTCCGTCAACCCCAGCGCCTGATCTACCAACGCCTGCAGCTCCGGATGGCGGCGGTAGGCATCAATGAGCAAAAGCTCACGGTCGGTAAATATCGGATCATCGATCAATGCGACGGGTGTTCTGTCACGTAACGTGTGTTGCGGCCGTCGTTTTTTGCCGAGTTCTTGGAGCGGATCCGGCATATCGCGTCCCAGCAAATGATCCAGTGAAACGCCGAAATATTCAGCGATCCTTTGGGCGATCTCCATGCCGGGCTTGACGTCGATGCCTTGCTTATAGCTCTTATGCCAGTGGGATACCAATCCTTTGCTGAACCCGATCTCCTCGCTTGCTTTTGAGGGGGAAACTCCTTTTTGTGCGCAAAGCATTTTATATCTTTCAAAAAACATGCTTGCACCTCCCAAAATAATAAAAACGCTTGACAAGTTCAAAATATTGTACTATAATGCAAAAAAAGGGAGCAAATAGTTGAACTTTGCGGCGGATTTGAAGATACATAAAATATCATAACACGAAAACGCGAAGGATTCAACTATCATTTTGGAGGGGCGGCAATGTTTTTCTATATACCGATTGAAGAGCATCTTTCCACTACGGAGCTGGGATCGTATCGGAGTTATGGGATCCGTGTTGAAAATGAAGAGGGTGATGCGATAATGATCCTCTCGGATATATCCACAGATCAAGAGAAGGTAGCGGAGCTCGCCGAACGCTGCACAAGCGGCGCCTTGGCACCGGAGCATTTGCGTGATGTCGTTCTCAATTGTTTATGACAAAGCCGTGCATCTGTCATCGACAGATGCACGGCTTATATTTACAGTCGGGTCAGCTTGGCAAACGTTGCCATCACCTTTTTTTGACCGACCTTATCAAAGGTGATGGTTAAAAGAGTGTCATTGCCCATCGATTGTACCGCTTGGATCGTACCGATACCAAAGGCTTTGTGGCTGACTTGATCGCCGACAGCCCATTTCTCGCCGATCGTTTTGGTAATCGGCTTGTTAGCCGAGATTCCGCCGCCCGAATGACTCCTTTGTATGGGGGGCGTTGACGAAACTGAAAACGAGGAGCGGGAGGCGGGAGTGTATGATGAGGAATAGGAAGAGGGAAACGTCCCCGACCGATAAGGCGTTACCTTCTTCTCGTGTTGTTCAAAAAGATCTTCCGGGATATCCTGTAAAAAGCGCGAGGGGCGGTTACGCGTGGTGGAGCCGTATAACAAGCGGCTGCCGGCGGTCGTGATAAACAGCTCCTGCTTGGCGCGCGTGAGCGCCACATAGCACAAACGGCGGTCTTCCTCGACCTCTTCCGGTATGAACATCGTCTGCATGCCGGGGAAGATGCCGTCCTCGAAGCCGGGGAGGAAAACGACCGGAAACTCCAATCCCTTGGCGGCGTGCATGGTCATCAGCACCATGGCGTCAGCACCGGCATCGTAGTTGTCGATGTCGGTCATCAGCGCGTTTTCTTCCAGAAAGCCTGACAACGTCGGTTCTGTATTCTCACAGGATTTTTCATAGGATTGGATGGAGGACGCTAACTCATTTAGGTTATCCACACGGTCAGCTTCCGCGTCGCCCGCAGCTTGCCACATGGCTAAATAACCGGAACGTTCAAGCAAGTTTGCGTACAGCTGATGCAACGATATTTCGCCGTTTTCCGCCTCCTCACGCAGAGCGTTCATCATTTGGATAAAGGGGAGAATCTTGTTTGCTGCGCGGCTGAGATCCGCGTAAGTGTCCGATGAGGCGAGAACCTCGTATAACGAGATCCCTTGTTGATCCGCCAGCATCGTCGCTTTATCAAGGGTGGTATCACCGATTCCTCGCTTGGGCTCGTTGATGATCCGCTTCAGGCTGACACGGTCCTCGGGATTATTGATGACGCGCAGATACGCGATCATGTCACGCACCTCTTTGGTGTCGTTGAAACGGTGTCCGCCAATGATACGGTAGGGAATACCGCTTTTTACCAAAGCCCGTTCAATCGCGTTAGATTGCGCGTTGGCGCGGTATAAGACAGCCATGTCACGGTAACGGTAGTTGCCGGTTGCCACCTTGTCAAAAACCTTTTGAGCAATAAAACGCCCTTCATCGTCCTCGTTCTCCAAGGCGTGCAGTTGTAATAGCTCGCCTTTCCCGTTTTGCGTCCATAACGTTTTGCCCTTGCGGTTGATGTTCTTCGCAATGACCGCGTTTGCCGCGTCCAAAATGTTCTGCGTAGAGCGATAGTTCTGTTCCAAACGGATAACGGTACAGTGCGGGAACTGATCCTCAAACTCCAAAATGTTCTTTACCGTTGCACCGCGGAACTTATAGATGCTTTGGTCGTCGTCGCCCACGACACAAAGGTTCCGGCTTTTTTGCGCCAACAGACTCACAAAGCGGTACTGGGCGTGGTTGGTGTCCTGATACTCGTCGATCATCAGATATTGATACCGATTTTGATATTTCTGCAACACCGTCTCGTTGGTTTCAAACAACTCAACGGTCTTACACAGCAGATCGTCAAAGTCCAACGCATCTGCCTCGCGCAGCCGCTTTTGATACAACGCATAGCAATCGGCTACCTTTTTAAGTCGAAAATCACTGCCGGTCGAGATAGCAAACTCCTCGGGCGATATCAACGCATCCTTTGCGCGGCTGATCTCGTTTAGGATCTGCTTGTGCCCGATGACCCGTTCCTCAATATTCAGTGATTTCATGCATTCCTTCATCAGTCGGCGGCTGTCGTCGGTATCATAGATCGTAAAATGCGAGGAATACCCCAGCGACTCACCGTCGGTTCGTAAAATACGTGCACAGAACGAGTGAAACGTGCCCGCCATGACCTGTTCACCCTCGTCGCCCAACATGCGGGACAGGCGTTCTTTAAGCTCGCCTGCGGCCTTGTTGGTGAAGGTGATGGCCAAAATACGCCACGCGGGGCACGGATCCACCGCACACAAGCGGATGATGCGCTCGTCAATTGGATCGATACCGTCTGCACAGCGGCGAAGCACTTCCTCGTCTTCTGTACTGAGAGAGGGCAACACATTGCTGCTATAGGCTTTACCGTACCGTACCATGTTGGCAATGCGGTTGACAAGCACGGTGGTTTTTCCGCTGCCTGCACCGGCGAGAATCAGAAGCGGTCCTTCGGTGTGAAACACAGCTTGGCGTTGCGGCGTATTCATACGGGAAAATTCGCGCTCCAAAATGCGGCGGCGCAGTGACAAAACTGTTTGAGTGTCCATAATAATCGTCCTTTGCGATAAGTAAAGGCGGGGAAGGATTTCCCCGCCTTATGATTTAACCAAATAGAGTCAGCAGAACACCGGCGGCAACTGCCGAACCGATCACGCCTGCCACATTGGGACCCATGGCGTGCATGAGAAGGAAGTTACTGGGGTTTTCACTTTGCCCGACCTTTTGGGATACACGCGCAGCCATCGGCACGGCAGAAACACCGGCTGAACCGATGAGCGGATTGACTTTACCACCGGTCAATACATACAGCAGCTTGCCAAACAGCACGCCGCCTGCGGTGCCCATGCAGAATGCGATCAGACCCAGGCAGATGATGAGCAGAGTCTTTGGTTGCAGGAAGGTGTTGGCGTTGGCAGTAGCGCCGACCGTGACACCCAGTACGATGGTAATAATATTCATCAGCTCGTTTTGCGCCGTCTTGGACAGACGGTCCACCACGCCGCTTTCGCGGAACAGGTTGCCGAGCATCAGCATACCGATCAGCGGTGCGGCGCTGGGTAGCAGTAAAACGCACAGGATCGTAACAAAGATGGGGAAGAGGATTTTCTCAGTCTTGGATACGGTACGCAGTTGCGTCATGACAACAGCGCGCTCTTTCTTGGTGGTCAACGCTTTCATGATGGGTGGCTGAATGATAGGCACCAGTGCCATGTAAGAATACGCCGCTACTGCGATCGCACCGAGCAGATGCGGGGCGAGCTTAGAGGTTAAGAAGATAGCGGTTGGCCCGTCCGCACCGCCGATAATGGCAATGGATGCAGCTTCCTGAGCGGTAAACACGATGTTTAGATCTTCCGCAAAGGGGAGCAGTCCCAACAATCTTGCACCGAGGAACGTGACGAAGATACCGAGCTGCGCGGCGGCACCGAGTAAAAAGCTTTTGGGATTGGATAAGAGCGGCCCGAAATCCGTCATACAACCGATACCAAGGAAAATAAGCGGTGGGTAGATACCGAACTTAACGCCTTGATACAAGTACCAAAGCAGTCCGCCCTGCTCAAAGTGCTCCCAGTAAGGGACGACAGCACTTGCGGTTCCGTCAGCGTCGCGTTCTACTTTGTATACTTTGGTGTCCAGCGTCAGAACCTCAACACCGTTTTCGTTAGTGGAGATATAGGCATCATATTCATCCGAAAGTGTGACATAACTTATTGAAACCGGATAATTCTGCTCATATGTACCATCAACATAGGAGGCGAGTTCTTGATCGGTAAAAGCCACCAGCGAGTTTTGCTGAGGATCCATCACACCGCCGAGAGGAAGGTTGACGAGCAACATACCGAAAGCGATGGGGAGAAGCAGGAGTGGTTCATATTGTTTTTTTATGGCCAGATACATCAGCACACAGGCGATGCCGATCATGATCAGGTTTTTCCAGCCGCCGTTTTCAAAATTAAACAGACGGGCAAAACCGGATTCTTCCCAGATCTGCGCAAAAGCTTCCCAAATGTTCATGCCGCATCCCCTCCTTAAAACGGTTGTGTGTTTTCCGCAATACCGGCGGCAGCCCACACCGGACGGGTGCCGGAGCTTGTCGGACGGATACGGCGGATCATATACTGCGTTCCACCGTCTGACATGGCAGCGATTGCCGCGGTGATGACCGCGACGACCTCGTCTGAAACGCCGTCCTCTACCACAGGGGTACGATTCGGGGACGGTGCAGGTGTCGGAACTGCAGGTGTCGGAACTGCGGGGGTCACCTCTTTGCTTTCCGATTTACGGCCTTTTCCGGCGACAACACCGAACATCCAAAACACAAAGGTCAACAGCAATAGCGTGGCAAACACAACGATCAAACCGATCAATACCGTCATACCTGCTTCGGAAAGCACGGCACTGGTATCTACGGCGGCGGCCAACACACAGTTCATACGATTACCTCATTTCTCCTAATAAAACCACAATTTAACCCATTATTTAAACTTGTTTACAGTATACCGCAAAACGTCTTAAAATGCAACGATTTTGCCGCAAAAATCAAAGAAAAATCGGACAATAAACTTGAACTTACCGTGAATGTGCGGTATACTGAACTTCAAAGAGGTGAGCTCATATGAAATATATTGTTTTGTTGTGTGACGGTATGGCTGACCGTCCGTTTGCGGAACTGCAGGGAAAAACGCCGATGCAGCTCGCACACAAGCCGCATATGGATGCGTTGGCGGCCGTGTCTGAGGTGGGAATGGTAAAGACCGTTCCGGACGGCATGTCGCCTGGCAGTGATGTTGCCAATTTATCGGTGCTTGGATATCGCCCCAAAGAGTGTTATACCGGCCGTTCGCCGTTGGAAGCAGCCAACATCGGTATTGAGCTCGGTGATGACGATATTGCCTTTCGGTGCAATCTGGTAACCTTGTCAGACGCAAAAATATATGAAGATAAGACGATGGACGACTACTGTGCAGGTGATATTCATACCGCTGAGGCAGATGAGATCATTCGCACTGTGCAGGAGGCGTTCGGGGGCGGTGAATTTGATTTTTACACCGGTACGGCATACCGCCATTGCTTGGTATGGCACGGCGGCAAGACAAAGCTCGGTACGCTGACACCGCCGCACGATATTTCCGGTAAGGTTATCGGTGAACATCTGCCGTCGGCACCCGAAGCACAACCGCTGTATGAAATGATGCGCCGTAGCACGGAGTTGCTGAAGGATCACCCCGTCAATGTTCGCCGTCGCGAAAAAGGACTGAATCCTGCAAATGCGATCTGGCTGTGGGGGTACGGTAAACGCCCGCAATTACAGCGGTTTGAGGAGCGATTCGGTGTCAAAGGCGCGATGGTCTCCGCAGTTGATTTGCTTAAGGGGATCGCACGCTTATCCGAAATGCAGGTATGTGAGGTCGAAGGCGCGACCGGCTATTTGGACACAAACTTTACCGGTAAGATGGAAGCGGCATTTGAGGCGCTTAAGACCAACGATCTGGTGTATATTCACGTGGAAGCACCGGACGAGTGCGGACACCGTGGCGAGCCGCAGAACAAGGTCAAAGCCATTGAGGAGATCGACCGCCAGATCTTAGGGCCGATCCTCGAAAAGGTGAAAGCGCTTGATGAGGTGTCGATCATGATCTTACCGGATCATCCGACTCCGCTTTGCATTCGTACGCATTCTTCCGAACCGGTTCCGTACCTGCTGTATCGCAGTAATGCGAAGCGGGACAGCGGCGTGACCTGCTTTACGGAAGAAACGGCGGCAGCAACCGGTAATACGGTTGACGAAGGCTCGGATATGATGCGCAAACTGTTGCAATAATTGATTGATACATAAAAAGAAACGGTCGGATTCTCCGACCGTTTCTTTTCTTATAAAGTTTTCTAGGCCTTGGGGAAAGAACGAGACTCTCTGTCTCACGATATCAAATCCTTTAAAGCCGTTTTTGTGATTATGTGTTGTCATTTGACACAGTATTAGGAATTATTGAGCGCTTCTGTGAGGTAGAGAGCTTAGATTCCATTGTTGCAGATATCGAGGAAACCTTCGGCGTGCCGATCAACAAGGGGAATATCCGGCAGAAAAAAGCAGCGGGCATTTACAAAACCAAAGTACAAGCCATTCGCACGTAGCTCGCTACCGCCTGTGCGCTCTCATCGTCCTTATTTTCCTCGTATGTGCTCTGCATCTTACCCAGCTCGTCCGTTGTGATACCGAGTAACAGTGCAATGCGTGAAAGGTTCAACGGCTTGCCAAGTGCCTGAGCGTGCGCCCTCGCTTCGTTTACAGCAACCGCGACCTCGTCCACATCAATGATACGCTTTTCCAACCTCACAGCACCCGCCTTTCATAATTACGCGCGTATTATAGAACAAACCAAAAGTGAATTGTCAAGTGTTACGGCAGTGTTATACACTAAAAGAAAAAAGCCGCCCAAAACGGACGGCTTGAAAATACTCTATTTACTTTGCATTATCTCTGTTTGTTGTTTCATCAATGGCACGGTTGATAAACCCATTAAGACTTTCACCGTTTGCCTCAGCGTGTGCTTGCATCTCTGCCTTTTTCCCCTTTGGTACAATAAGATTGATACGGTCATACGCTTTGGCTATGTATTTATTTTGAGCCGCAGTATGTGCCTTGCCCATATTATCACCTCTTTTGTCGTATTATAGCACAACCGTGTATCGTTACGCAACTATCAAAATGCACAAAATCGTTGCGTAATGTTTGTGCAGTATTCCGTCTTGAAAATCGTTGCGTAACGATTTATAATGAACTTGTAAGGCAGGGCACGAGCCCTTACAGAAAGGAGAGAGGTGAATGGAAAACGGTATGACCAACGCGGAGTTCAATGCTTTTTTAGAAACGCTGGCACGGCTCGTCGAGAGTAAGGCGAAAACGCCCGAAGAAGCGGCAGAGTTAATCCGTGAAGCGAAAGCGGCGAAACCCGAATAAAAAAAGAGTAGCGTACCAGACCAAGGCAACCGCTACTCTACACCAAAAGGCGAGTGGGGAGTCTTACCCCCACCGCCTTGATTATAGCATAGACTAAAATATAAATCAAGGAGAAAATGAAATGAAACACATCTACGTTGTAATCAACCGCACCGAAAACGGCAAAAACTTCGCTACGGCGGGCACGATCCGGCACCGGCAATGCATTGTCATACGATAAATGGCACACTTGACATCGCGCACACGCTCTGCTCTTTCATCCAATCCGAGATCTCTCAATTCCGTTTCATAATCAAACAGCTCGCGCCCTTTCTTATACAACACAGGCATAAGGCGCATCATCTCCTTCATCCAGTACGCGTGTTCGTCGTGGCCTTTCATCATGACGTTAATGCTTTACCTACGATCTGTCACGAACTCGGACAAAACGGTGTGATCCTCGACGGCGAGACGATCTACGATGCCAGCGAGTATGTGCAACAGGCACAAGCGAGCGGAACTGCGCCCCAAATTGGGGCACAAGGTGTTGCTTCTGCGGCGGACGGCTTTTCGGACATTGACTATTCGGCTCTTGAAAAGTATGACCAAAGGACATATACTAATCGTGGATGGGTTGTGGTCAATAAGGTTCTTACCGGAAAAGAATTAAAAAAATTCAACTCGCAGTGGACGGATGCTCAGAAACATAAGTTCAAGTATCCTAAATCCTCCAATGGAAATATCATTATTACCGTTGGGGATACGTATGCTTCAGCGGATACTTTGGTATACACCAACGGGACATTTGAGAATCCCATTATTACCAAAGTTGTGAAAATCGTTCCGAAGGATCCGTCTGACGTTTCATATTTGCGCGAAGAAATTGTAATGGGAGAGGACAGTGGAAATGAGTATATTTGGGCAATTGTTAAAAGTCTTGCAGGAGAAGAATCTTTCATTTTCTATACACCTCAAGATTTTGGAACCTATAGCGAACTTACAAACGCAAAAACAGAAAGACAAGGCTTGCAAAATAGCAACGGAGATTCTGATGGCGAACCTTCCGGAGGAGGAAACGGTGCGCCGCATCTTGGCGAAAATCAAGGAGCTGTAAACAATTCAACAGATACAATCAGTAGCCTGCCGCCCTCTGATGGCGGAACGGGTAGCTTTGCTGATGCCAAAAATCCGACCGTTGATGGTGACTTGGGAATTATCGGCGTTCGTGCTTCAACGCTTGATCGTGCCTTTATGGATATGAGCGAAGAAGAGCGCTCGTCGCTGATCGCGGCGTTTGAGAAAAACACCGGAACGCGTGTGGTGTTCGATGAGACGATAGGTGCTGACGGTAAATACGAAAACGGCGTGATCTACGTCAATCCGAACACCGCCACACCCATGACGGTCATTAAGCACGAGCTGACGCATTACCTTGAGAAGAGCGGATCGTACAATGACTTTATGAATTTTGTTTTCGGCAGTCAAGCGTTTGCTGAGTGGTTGAGATCAAAGGGGCAAACGCAGTCCGAAATGCGGAAAGAGATTATCGACCGTTATGCTGCCGCAGGAAAACCGCTCGGCCAACACGGTGTTGATGCCGGCTTTGAGGCAAACCAAGAGATACTCGCGAACTTCGTCGGTGAGAAGCTGTTCCGCGACGTTAACGCTCTTGCTGAATTAGCGCAGAAAAACCGCAAATGGTATCAAGTCCTTTGGGATTTCGTAAAGGGGCTTTTCACCAAGTATCAAGGTACGCCCATTGAAAGAGAATTGCGGAAGATGGAGCAGATGTTTGCCAAGGCTGTTCAACAGAAACGGAGTGATAGCACGGCAGACGACACAGGAAGCAAATATCTCATAACTGAAGACGGAAGTAAAGTGGATATATCTAAATTAACCGAAGCAAACGTCCGTGAAATGCTACAAAATGCGGCCGATGGAATATATTACGATAATTCATATATCCCTCTGCGTAGGAATACACCTGTTGCACTTATCGAAGCGGCACGGAGTAGAGGGGATATTATCGAAAATCTTCCCGTAATTATGAGCGTGAAAAAAGCACGACAAGCTATGGAAATTGGTGAAGCAGAGGGAGAGACGGATAGACCGCACAATCTTTCCGAGGATGATATGATAGCCATTGTAAAGGCTATGGATGAACCGGAACACATAGTGTTTCAAGGTTCAAACGAACGGTATATAGAAATCGTTAGGTATCGCACAGGGAAAGGTGGTGTTGCTATTGCGGTGATAGAGATCGGCGAAAATAAGATGCCCCATATCTTAACGGCTATAAAGAGGGCACTTTTCAAGTGCTGGTAACCTCTTATTCACCAGATAGTTACAGCGAGATTCGCGATATACTTAATAACAAAAACAATGTGGTTTTGCCGTATGAAAAAAAGGGAGATTCGCAAAGAACTTCCAGTCGGCAAGGACCTTCGGTATTGAACGAATCACCCTTCTTTGACCCCATTAAACCACAAAACGGTGATGGTGTCAATACCCAGTATACGCAGGATGGCGCAAAATATTCCGTACCACCTGTTTTGGAAGCGGAAGAAACGGTGGAGCGCCAGGGCGTTGTACCGGAATATACGGCACAAACCGGTATGGAGCAGTTCACCGATGAGCAGCTGCGTGAGGAACTGCGTCGGCGGAATCCAAAGGCAAACCCGCTCGACATTGCACAGCTAACGCCCGAAGATGCCGACACTACGCCGGAGCTTGGCAAGAGCACGGTGAGGAACCGCAAGGGTGACGGCGAGAGTGCGTTCGCGGGGAGTTTACAGGGTGCGGATATCTTTGACGATCGGCTCAAAGAGCTTGCGGCGACGGATAATAAGATCAGCCGCTATGACCGTATCGCGAACAAGGAAACGATGGACGCGGCGAACAAGGCGCTGAATGAGGGCGGCGCGGCGTATGCTCGTGCTTGGGAGCATAAGAATTCCAACACCTTCACGGCTGAAGACGTGGCGGTTGGTTCGAAAAAACGCGCCGGTACCGAATGGTACCGGCGCGTTTTTTCTTTCGGTCTTATTTGAACTTTTTACGAGCCACATAGGTGGTGTGCAGGCAGTGATGCGCTTTGTGACCGCCGATACCGTCGTCAAAGAACTCCTCGTAGAGCTTCTTGATGACCGGAGATTCGTGGGACTTGCGCAGTGTCATTGCCTCGTCCTGATCGTACAGGGCTTTTGCACGCAGAGCCTTCAGATCAGTGAAGTTACGAACAGAAGCGGGCTGGATGGGCTGACCGCCGCCGTTGACACAGCCGCCGGGGCAGCACATGATCTCAACGAAATGCCA
>CAZBAO010000007.1:27981-30042 GCA_964490085.1 uncultured Eubacteriales bacterium
GACCGCCGCCGTTGACACAGCCGCCGGGGCAGCACATGATCTCAACGAAATGCCAAGGAGCCGTACCGCTCTTGATCTGATCCATAATGTAGTTCGCGTTGGCGATACCGCTCGCGACGGCAACCTTCACTTCCATGCCGGCAATGTTGTAGGTAGCCTCTTTCAGACCGTTGGTGCCGCGGACCTCGTGGAACTCAACTTCCTTGTTGTCCTTCTCGGTTAACCAGTCATTTGCAGTACGCAGAGCAGCCTCCATAACGCCGCCGGTCGCACCGAAGATAACGGCAGCGCCGGTATCCTCGCCCAAAGGCGCGTCAAACTCCTCGTTGGGGAGCAGATCAAACTTGATACCCGCGCGGTCGATCATACGAGCCAACTCGCGGGTGGTGATAACGTGATCGATGTCCGCCACACCGGCAGCATTCTGATCGTCACGGCCACACTCGAATTTTTTCGCCGTACAGGGCATGACAGATACGTTGACGATATCCTTAGGATCAATGCCCATCTTCTGAGCGTAGTAGGTCTTAATGACCGCACCGCTCATCTGCTGAGGCGATTTGCAGGAAGACAGATGATCCAACTGATCCGGATAATAGTACTCCGCAAACTTGACCCAGCCGGGGGAGCAGGAGGTGATCATCGGCAGAACGCCCTTGTTCTGTACACGCTGTACGAACTCGTTGGCTTCCTCAACAATGGTCAAATCAGCGCCGAAGTTGGTGTCAAACACCTTATCAAAACCCAGACGGCGCAGTGCCGCGACCATTTTGCCTTCCACGTTGGTGCCGACAGGCATACCGAACGCTTCGCCCAAGGTCGCACGAATGGAGGGAGCCGTGGTCACGACCACGTGCTTGGTCGGATCCGCCAACGCTTCCCAAACGGGCGTGGTGCTGTCGGTGTCGACGAGAGCGCCGGTGGGGCAGACGGCAACGCACTGACCGCAGGATACGCAAGGCACGTCGCCGAGCGGCTTATCGAATGCACAAGCAATGTGCGTGTCGATACCGCGATCGTTCGCGCCGATGACCGATACGTACTGCTGGCGGCAGACAGCTACGCAGCGGCGGCACAGGATACATTTGTTGTTGTCGCGTACAAGGTGAGCGGTGGACTTATCCAGCTCGTACACCGGACGGTCACCGTCAAATTTGCCGCTGTCCTCAACGCCGTAATCCTTGCACATCTTCTGCAGCTCGCAGTTGGTGGAGCGTTCGCAGGACAAGCATTTCTTTTCGTGGGTAGAGAGGATCAGCTCCAACGTGGTCTTGCGGGCTTTCTGCACGCGAGCCGTGTTGGTCTGGATCTCCATACCTTCCGCAACCGGATACACGCAAGCGGTAACCAGACCGCGAGCACCGGTGGCTTCTACCACGCAGATACGGCAAGCGCCGATCTCGTTGATATCCTTCAAATAGCACAGGGTGGGAATCTCCACACCGGCTTGACGGGCGGCCTCCAGAATGGTGGAACCCTTGGGGACGCTAACGGCAATGCCGTTTACTTTTACATTTACCATTTCCATGACAGGCACACTCCTTCCTCAAATTTTGCTGATAGCCTTAAACTTACAGTTGCCGAGGCAGACACCGCACTTGACACACTTTTCGGTGTCGATGGTGTAGGACGGCAGCTTGTGACCGGGTGCGACATAATCCGTCTTGGAGATGGCGCTGACCGGGCAGTTGCGGGCGCACAGGCCGCAGCCGATACACTTATCCTGGTCAATGACGAAGGACAGCAGATCTTTGCAGACACCGGCGGGGCACTTCTTGTCCACAACGTGAGCAATGTATTCGTCACGGAAGAAGCGGAGCGTGGACAGAACCGGGTTGGGAGCGGTCTGACCTAAGCCGCACAACGAGTTTTCTTTGATGTAGTAGCAAAGTGCTTCCAGATCGTCAATATCTTCAAGCGTGCCCTTGCCGCTGGTGATCTTTTCCAGCTTCTCAAGCAGACGCTTCGTACCGACGCGGCAGGGGGTACACTTACCGCAGGACTCGTCAACGGTGAATTCCAGGAAGAATTTCGCCATATCCACCATACAGGTGTCCTCGT